>CALMMH010000367.1 GCA_937868145.1 uncultured Phycisphaerales bacterium | reverse complement strand
ACACCGTGTTGTTGTAGACCCGGCAGTCGGAGGCGTTCGGACTGGCGGAAAACACGTCGATGCCGCTGCGGCGGTTGTTCTTGACGCCGTCGTTATGGCTGATGTTGTAGCGGATGATGTTGTTCTTGAAGTCACCGGCGCCGGGGAATTGGCAAAGGAAGTAGCCCGGTCCGTCGTTGTTGTACGAGAGGTTGTACTGAAGGATGGAGTTGGTGGCCCCGCCGTCGAGGTCGAAACCACCGCCGTCGTCGCCGGGGCTCTTGTTGTCGTGCGAGACGCAGAACTGGATGATCGCGCGATCGACGTCCCAGACCCAGATGCCGACGGGGCCGTTGCCCTTGCGGGGCATGTCCCAGCCGTTGTTGAACGCATGGCAGTACTCGATGGTCGCGTCGTCGGTCGCCGCTACGACGATGCCGTTGCCGCTGTGGTTGGTCAGATTCGACGGATCGCCCGGGTTGTTCTCGGCGATGCAGTGATCGATCCGGACCTGCGAGGAACGCTTGTGATACCCGACGCTGATCCCAGCGAAGCCGTTCTCGTGGGCGTGGACGTGCGAAATCCTCGCGTCGTGAATGCCGTCCAGTTGGAGCCCGCCGCCGCGGAAACCCGCGACCTCAACGCGATCGATCTTCAGCCCGTTCGAGTCGGTGACCACGACGCCGTCGGCGGTGTTGCCGGCCTTGCGCCCGGAGCCGATGAAGGTCAGATTCGTCACGGTCAAATCATCGCAGACGGCGGCCCTCAAGCCGCTTCCGTTCCCGCCGTCGATAACGGCTCGGCCTTCGCCATAGGACGTCACCGTCAGTCCGTTGATCCGTTCGAGCACAATCATTCCAGTGAACCGTTGGCCACTCTGGAAACGGACGCAGCCTCCCGGCTCGAGGCCGGCGGCGTTGACCTTCGCGATGCTTCGCCACGGGCGATCCCGTGTGCCGGGGTTCGAGTCATCCCCCGAGGGGCTGATGTAGTAATCCCGCGCACGAGCGACGCTCAGCTTGCTCAAGGGATACCAGCCATCGGAGGATCGACCCTTGACCGCGAGTCGCGCGATCGGCTCCGTGGAATCCTCGCCGACGATTCCTACAGCCAGCGTGTACTCGCCAGCCGACAGATCCGACGGAATCGCCACGGAATCGGCGACCGTCACGATCTGGCCGGGCGGAAGGTCCGGCGGCTGCTTCATGAACTCTTCGGTGAAAGGCTCGATGGAGCCGGGCATCCACTTTTCGACCGTGACTGCTCCGACCAGGACTCCGGCCTCGCCGTCGCCGCTCGTGAGTCTGTACGCCACGCGATAGGGCCTGTAGCAGGGGGCCGAGCCGATGTTTTGCCACTTCGCGTCGATCGCCAACGGGGCCCCGGCTCGGGCCTGTTTCGGATGGCTTAGTTCCCTGAGCACAAACCGATATCCGAGCCGGCGAAGGAACCGCTCGATTTCGGGCCGAACCTCCTCGCCCTCAGGCAGCGGGGCGGACTTGTTGTTGAGGTACGAGCCATGCAGGGCCAGAGCGTAATTGAAGATGTACCGAAGCGACCAGTCTTCCTTCACCCAGCGAGTCATCTCCCAGCAGCTTTCCCAGGCGATTGGGGCGGTCTTCCATGCGTCCTGGACTCCCGCTTCCTGGATCAACTTCGGATAGGCGTCCCGCATGTGGTGCCAGTTCTTCGAGAACCCGCCCATATCGCCCAGGCAGTCGGCTCGCCAGCCGGCGCCGCGCTCGGCCGCATAGGCGAGGCACTCAGTATCCCCCACAAGCATAAGCAAAGGAGTCCTGCGGAAGGAATCGACATAGGCGTCGATGATCAACTTACGATTATCGAGCGTCGGCATGCGGGCGGTTTTTGAACTGCTCATATGCCATTCGCCCCACCAGCCGACGGTGCCGAGGTCGATGTGGTCGAGATCCGGATGACCGTCGTAGCGTTCGCCGAGACGATGAATGAGTCGCAGGTGCAGGGCAAGCGTGTTCGGGTCGTCCAGGTCGGGGATCGTGAGCCCTTCCTGGCCGCTGTAATCGACCGTGAGCACCTTGCCGCCTGCCTCCGCCAGCCATCCCGGCTGATAGGGCCTGCCCGACGACGTCGAGCAACACATGACCCGAAACGCAAGCCGTTGGCCCGCCGCATGCGTCTCTTCGAGGGTCTTGTCGAGAAAGGCGGCGTCGATCTCGCCCGCTCGGGGCTCCAACACGCCCCAGCCCCAGCGGGCATACTGGACGGTCGACGGAATCCAGTCAGGGAGGCTCTTGTCCTTGTCCCGGGTTCTGTGGAACGTCTCCCACCCCATGCCGGGATTGGCCAACAACTCGTCTGTTTCCTCCGGCCGAACGGTGACTTTCTCAGCCGACGCCAGGGCGTGACAGGTCGAGACACAAACGAGGGAGACAACGATCTGGAAAATGATCTTCGATCTTGTCATATGAACTCCGTAGGCTATGCACACCGATTCCTATCGAGGACGTTGCCATAGTAACAGTCCCGTGAGGTAATTCAAGTCGCAGACACGTGGAAAACTCCCTTGTCATTGCGGAACGACGCGATGGGGGCTTGCCGCCCGCAATCCCGGCGGTTAGAACTGGGGCATGTGCAAGCAGCTACCATTCAGTTGTCCGAGGCATCTCGTCGCTGGACGGACTCATCTGATTGGATGGGACCCCGCCCGCTCGCCTCGCTTTCGATGGCGTGTCTCTGGAGAATGACTACATGGATCGAATCTTGGAACCCGAGGTAATGGACGACGAGCGACAGGCGATCGCCTATGCGCAGGCTGATTTCTCGTCGTCGAATCAACTGTTCGTAGATGGCTTGGTTGATGCCTATGGATCCAAGCTGGGAACCGTGCTGGATCTGGGCTGTGGCCCCGGCGACATCCCGATCCGTCTGGCCCGGGCGAAATCATCGGTCTATGTCGTTGCGGTCGATGCGTCGGAGGTGATGGTTTATTTGGCGCACGATGCAGCGGAAACAGCCGATCTGCTCAGGCGGGTTCGGGTCGTCCGTGGGCGCATTCCGGGACTTCGACTTCGCTGCGGCGGATTCGACGCGATCCTCTCGAAGGATCTGCTCCATCACTTGCCCGACCCGATGGTCCTGTGGGAGGAGATAAAGCGTCTCGGGCGACCCGGCGCCGTCGTCTACGTCATGGACTTGTTCCGACCGGAGACCCAGGACGCGGCGAGACAGATCGTGGAGTCTGTTTCAGGCGGCGAATCGGAGATTCTCAAAAGAGATTTCTACAACTCGCTGCTGGCGGCCTTTACGCCCGACGAGGTCCGGGATCAACTCCGCCGGACCGGATTGGACTTTGAGGTTGAAGTGGTCAGCGAGAGGCACATGCGGATCAACGGTTTGCTTTAGCCAGGAGTGACGCAGATGCGGATGAGAAATCTTTTCACAGGCGTCTGTCTTGCAGCGTTGCTGTGCGGGTGCAAAGACCGGGCCGAGGAACCCAATAGAGTGCCCTATCGCGAGGTGTCCGGAACGTTTTCCATCGTAGCGGTGGACCCGGAGACCGGCGTCTGCGGGGCTGCGGTCGCCAGCAAGTATCCCGCTGTCGGAAAGGTCGTGCCCTACGTTCGTGCGGGGGTGGGGGCGTTCTGCACGCAACACTGGCACAATCCGCCGTGGGGCGAGCGGGCCCTGGACCTCTTGGCGGAAGGTCGCCTGCCCGAAGATGTCCTGGCGGAGCTTCTGCGCAACGATCCGGAAAAGGACAGGCGACAGTTGGCAATCATCGACATGTCCGGCCGGGCAGCCAATCGAAATTGCTCGGGCGCCGATCCATCGGGCCTCTGGTGGGGTTCCGCCGCCGGCAGGTACTACGCCTGCCAGGGCAACACCTTGACCGGCTGCGAGGTGATCCACGCGATGGCCCGGGCCTACGAGCAGACCCAAGGCAGTCTCGCCGACCGACTCATGGCGGCCCTGGTCGCGGGCGACAAGGCCGGAGGGGATCATCGCGGTCGGCTGGCGGCCGGCATCCGGGTCGCCAGGAAAGGGGTCGATGGCTGCTGGCTGGAATTGTACGTGGACGAAAGCGACGATGCCGTGGCGGATCTGGCCAGGCAGTATACGGCTCTGAAGCACGAAGCCAAGGGCGTTGCACAATGACCCCAGCGGATAAGCAGCAGGTGTACGAGAACGTAGTAGATCGCGTGAGACGCCTGATCGAAGGCGAAACCGACCCCATCGCGGTGATGGCGACGGTCGCCTGCGAGCTTCACCATGCATTCGACGCCTTCGACTGGACCGGCTTCTACCGGGTGGTTGGGCCGGGACTTTTGAAGATCGGCCCGTATCAAGGGACGCACGGGTGCCTGACGATTCCATTCGAAAGGGGGGTGTGCGGAGCGGCCGCCCGCCTGCGGCAGACCCAGATCGTACCCGACGTCCGCGAGTTTCCGGGATACATCGCCTGCTCGTCCTCGTGCCGGTCCGAGATCGTCGTCCCTGTGGTCACGCCCGACGGAACGCTCGTCGCGGTGCTTGATATTGATTCGGATCGGCTTGCAGCATTCGAAGAAACTGATAGAATAGGGCTTGAGAAGGTCTGTTCCTTCGTTGCCGCGGTTTATCCGGGAGATTGAATGATGAGAAAGATTGCGTTCCACACGATGCTCGGCCTGTTGATCTCGGCGTTTTTCGTCTCGCAGGCGTTCGCGGCCGAAGCGGCGAAACCCGCCAAGCCCTGGATCGGCGTGCACGTCATGCTGTCCAACCGAGATCATACCGCGGCGCTGACCGAGGTCGTGGGGTCGTTGGCCGAGGTGGGCATCAACACGATCGTGGGGGAGATCAACTACGGATTCGAGTTCCAGTCGCACCCCGAACTGCGGACGGAGAATTGCAGCAATAAGGAGCAGATCGGCAAGCTGGTCGCCGAGTGCAAGAAACACAACATCCGCCTGATTCCGCAATTCCAATGCGTCGGCCATCAGTCCTGGGAGAAGAGCACGTTCATCCTGCTGCAGAAGTACCCGCAGTTCGACGAGAGCCCCGGCCAGTATCCCGGCAACGAAGGGATTTACTGCCGAAGCTGGTGCCCGCAGCACCCGGAAGTCAATCCGATCATCTTCAGCCTGATGGATGAGCTGTTGGACGCCTTCCAGGCCGACGCATTTCACGTGGGCATGGATGAGGTCTTCCTGATCGGCGAAGAGGCCTGCCCTCGCTGCAAGGGTAAGGACAAAGGCGAGCTGTTCGCCTTGGCGGTCAACGACTATCACAAGCATCTGGTCGAAGAGAAGAAGGTCGAAATGCTGATGTGGGGCGACCGCCTGATCGACGCCGGCAAGATCAACTACGGCGAATGGGAAGCCAGCGCCAACGGCACCGCAGGCGCCGTCGACAAGATCGCCAAGGACATCGTCATTTGCGATTGGCACTACGAACTGCGGCCCGCCTACGAGTCGGTCCCCATGTTCCTGGAGAAGGGCTTCCGCGTCTGGCCGGCCAGTTGGCGAAAACCCGACGCCGCCAAGGCCTTCATCGACTACTCCAAGGCCCTGAACAATCCGCGGATGCTCGGCCACCTGAACACCACCTGGGGCTCGGTGCCGATGAAAGAGCTGGCTGCCTTCGAGCCGCTCAAACTCTCGACCGCGGCGTTCAAGTGAGAAGGGGGATTGGGGAAGTGTGATTTTTGATGGTTGATTCTTGATTTGCAGACGGAGGCCGGTGGCCTTCCTCAAGTCAACAATCACACATCAACAATTAGAAGCGTCCTTGTTTCTGGAAAAGTTCCAGCCACGCGAGGGTCAAGGCGTCGTTCAGTGTATTTGACTGGCGACACTCGTCGGGGGTTTTGCCCCAGTAGAAGCCGATCCAGCCGCAGGCCGTCGTCCGTGACTTCTCGATGAACTCACCGAGCTCTGAGGCGGAACACTTCAGGGGAAACATCTCCTCGATCACGACGGGCTTGCCGATGCCGTAGGCGGCCAGAGCCGTGACGGCAGCGTCGACCTTGCCTGTCTCCGGATAAAAGTGGACGCACGCGAAGTCGAGATTCTCCGCGACCTCTCTGGAGTAGAACAGAGGCTTCGCCTGAGGGAAGACTTGCACCCAGGGGATGACGCCCACCGTGATCAGGCGGCGGTCGTCGCGACTTCGGATGGCTTTGACCAGCCGATCGACCCAGGCCTTGGCCACCTGCTGCTGCGTGCGTCCGCCAAGGTCGAGCGAGATACGCTGAACGAAATACTTGCCGCCGAACTCGCCCAGCAGCCAGTCAGTCTCTTTCGCGCCGCCGGGGAGGACCGGCTCATTCATCAGATCGTAGCAAAACACGGCCGAACTCTCGGCACATCGGCCCGCCACCGCTTCCCAGAAGCGTGCCTGGACCTCCCAGCGAGCCTGCTCGGGCAGGGCGTCGTACCACGCGGGCACATCCGCTTTGTGGTAGCAGGCCAGGCCTGTCAGATCCAGGTACAGACGCTCTCGCTCAGCCAGTTCAACGAGCCGGGCAAGCATAGCCAGAGACGCAGCATTCGGCTCGGTCGGTCCTTGCATGAACTTGCCCAACTGAAGGTGAATACGGACGACGTTGGCCCCGAGTTGCCTCATCTCCCGGAAATCCTCTTCCACCTTGTGCCATTCAGCAGACCAGTAGTCCTCTATTAGTCGGCCGGTCTCGTCGTGGTCGTAATTGAAACCCCACGGCGTGAAGCGGCTGCCGGTTTCCGTCACAAAGCCCCGGCCATCGCCCGAAACCTGGATGTGTCCCATGGGCGCCGGGGCGGACGGATTTTCTGTAGGCTTCGTCCGTTTGTATGCGTCGAAGACTGTCGAGATTCCGGCTTGTTTCGAGTCGCCGGTATGGACGACAACCCGGTAGCTCAGGGTCAGCTTCTGGCCCTTGGGCAAATCCAACTGGTCGCCTTCGAGCCAGTTCATCGGGGTCGGCGAGAAGAAGCCGTAATCGCGGGTGAACCACGGCGAGGGATACCACCGGTTGCCGGGATGCTGCAGGATGGCGACGCCTTCCGTGATGCCGTTGCGAGTGCCGCTGTAGTCGCACCAGGGCGAGGCGACGTTGAATGTGCCTTTTTCGCTCGTCGCGCCTTCGGCGTTGATGAGGGTCCCGCCGGACGTGACGCTCAGTTCCGGCACGACCCTCGCTGCGAACAGCGAGTGATTCGTCTTGAGAATGCGGATGTCGGTCAGCGGCTCCAGAGTGATCTGGAAATCGATGAACCGCAGGGTTTCGCTCGGCGCGACGATTTCAATCCGGCGACGATCGCGGATGATAGGTTCCTTGCCGGGCTGCTGCCAGAAACACACGTCCTCGATGACGACTTTCCCGCCGGACGACTCGACGATCTTGGGGCCTTGCGAAAGGATCTGCCCCTGTTCGTTGATGTCCTGCCAATAGTTGCCGCCATTGACCCGGTCGCAGCCAAAGAACAGGGAATGATGATGCGGGTAGGGTTCGGAAGTCTCCGTGGTGACAGACTGGCCCGACGCCGGCCCGACAACCGGCCAGAAATAGGGGTACTTCTGGGATTTGTCGAACTTGTAGCACGTGAAGAGTCGGCCGTTCACGGTCACGACGACCTTGTCGCCTTCGATCTTGGCCTGGACGTCCGATGACGTCCGGGTCGAGGCCGCGGCGACACAACCAAGCACCGCCAGCAGGACACCCATTCTCACGATGAGCATATAACCTCCAGCAAAGTCTTTCTCACATCCGCCACGGACTCCGCGTGGCCCGGCCGAGGAGACGGTTGGCTTCGTCGTCGCCTGGGAACACTTCTTTTTCCGGGTCCCAGGTCAGCGGCCGGGCGAGTTTGTAGCCGATGATGGACAGGTGTCCCAAAGACGCGCCGCGATGACCGATCTCCTCGCTGCAACTGGGCTGTCGCCGGGTGCGGATGCAGTCAAACCAGTTCTCATGGTGGTCGTTGTCGCCGATGTTCACTTCGCGGGTCGCCAGCTTCATCCGGTCGAACATCTCGTCGGGGCCTCCTTCGATCGGCCCGCCGGTGCTCATGGATGTGACCCAGCCCTTTTCGCCGACGAAAATACCGCCGAAGTTCCCCGCCAGACGCGCCGTCGCAGGGACCGCTTTGTACACGTCCTTCACCATGCCCAAGTTGTCCACGAGGTGCAGCAGCGTGCCATTGGCGTATCGGCAGGTGAGCGTCGGGAATTGGCCCTGGTTCGGCGGGATGATCTCGACGGGGCCGCTGTTCTCCATGCCCAGCGCGTATTGAATGACGTCCGCGGCGTGCGAGTGATACCATGTGATCGCGCCGGCGCCGAAACTCTCGTGAAACGCCCAGGGCACCACGCCGGGAATCGGATTTCTGTGGTAGGCGCTGTTGTACGGCTGCCACGGGGCCGGACCCACCCAGAGATCCCAGTCCAATCCGTCCGGCACGGCCTCGGCGGGCAGGGCGAAATCTTCCGGTATATACGAGTCGACGCCGAGATGGGCCCCGACCTTGCCCCACATCGTGAAGACCGACTTCACCTTGCCGAGTCCGCCGGCCCGCACGAAGTTGCAGACCGCGCGGATCGTCGAGATCGAGCGGTACTGCGTCCCCGTCTGGAAGATCCGCCCGTACCGGCGGGCCACTTCGACCAATCGACGACCTTCGTGGACCGTCACAGAGACCGGTTTCTCGCAATAGACGTCCTTGCCGGCCTCCATGGCATGGATCGAAAGCATTGCGTGCCAGTGGTCCGGCGTGGCGATCACCACCGCGTCGATGTCCGGCCGGGCCAGCATCTCGCGATAGTCGTTGTAGGCGGTGCAGCCCTGATAAGAGCCGGCGTTGCTGCGAGCCGCGTAGGTCTCCTCGACTCGACGTTTGCCTTCCTCCCGCCGCGTCCGATCCACATCGCACACGCCCTGGACCTGGATCTGCGGATCCCCGGCGAGGCGATGCAGATGGCCGGTTCCCATACACCCATGCCCGATCAATCCGACGTTGATCCGCCCGCTGGGAGCGGCATTCCCCTGCGCCGCCCACACGTGAGAGGGGAGTATCCAAGGCACTGCAACCATTCCGGAAGTCATTGCGGCACCGGTCAGAAAATTGCGGCGTGTAATCCTGGTGGAACTCGTTCGTGTAAATGTCATGATCCGCCTCCCTTCGCCAGACGTATGGACGCCTGATTGAAAGACTCGATACCCTGAGTCAGCCCGTCATTCGATTCGATGGTGAACACAATGGGCCCGGGATGCTGCCGAAGCACACCCTGGAGAAATGAATCAATCCTGTTGGCTCGGGCCGCCTCGTCCAAGCTCACAACGTCCGCCGATGACGCCAGAACCGCTCCCATCCGTCGAGCAAATTCACTGGCCCCATTCGATCTACCATCCTGATATGCCACAAGGCGAACGCCGGCTGCGTCCAGCTTCAAACGAATCTGCCTGAGTTCATCATCGTTGAGGCGATCGTCAAAACTCCTGGAAATGTCACGGCTGACCTTCTGGCGGCTGTCGCCCCCGACACACAACAGACCCTCTTTCGCAGCTCTATCGATGATCTCGAAAAGAGTCAGCTCGCTCGATGTCGCCGGCACAAGGGCGAGTTGCCAACCGAGTTGCTCCTGGGCTCGAATCGCCGGGGTCAGCTTAGCGCTCGGCGTCGTCGGAGCCGGGAGGTCGCCCAGGGCGAACTGCGTGGCGGCCAGGTAGAACTCGAGCATCTTCGGGTCCCAGAAGACCGAGGGATGATGCGCGAAACCACAGTAGAAGACGCGGCCCAAGCCGTACTGTCGCACCCAGGCCAGGGCGTAGTCGTTGTCGGCCCGCACCACGCCTCCGTAGGACGGCTGTTGTTGCATATCGGTTTTGGCCGTGTCGATGCTCAGGAGCACTCGCACGCGGTCCCGCGAATAGGGTTCGTGCACGCGGAAGAACTCGTCGCGATAGTCGAAGTCCCGGCCGCCGAAGACCTGGTTCACCGGATGCGTGGGGTCGTCGAGCTTGATGATGACGTGTTCGTCGTTGGCTTTGTGATTGGCGCCGCGACCGCCGAGCATGATCCCGAACTCGGGCCAGTCCTCGATCGCTCCCGGCCACTTGGTGAACGCCACCGACGTGCCATGAACACCCATCAACCCGCCGCCGCGGTAGACGAATTCGACAAGGCTCTGGCGCAGGGCTGGGTCTTCGAAGCAGTTTCCGACCGTGTTGTTGAAGAACACGGCGTCGAACGTCCGAAGGCTCTCGGGCTTGAACACGGCGGGGTCGCGGCTGACAACGGTCTCAAAGGCCCCGGTCTTCTTGCCCATCAGCGTGAACGCGGTGTTGGCTGTTGTGATGGACGGGTGCCCGCCGTAACCGACGTTAAGGTCGAAGATCAACAGCCGGCGGGGCTTGCGCGGGACGGCAGGGGCCTTGGCGGGCAGCGCCGCCTCGATTCGCTTCAGGTCCTCCGGATCGGTAACGGCAGGGGGCTGGGCGATCGCCCGCCCCAACCACCGCGAAGCCAGCAGACCGACTGTCGCGGCGGCCCCGCCCAGGAAGCTACGTCTGGCGGCGAGCCGTGCGGAATTGCTCGTTTTCATTGCTGCGACTCCTTTTTTGGATTCGTGTCCTCTATGATCGCCGCCGTCTGCTCGGGAGTCGTGATCCCCGGCGGCAGCTCGACGATTCGAACGTTGCGGAAATGAATCGGGGCCCCCTCGGATTCCAGGCAGATATAGCCCTTCTTCACCGACGAATGGCTGATGCCATTGACGAATTTTCCGTTCACGGACAGCTTGATGGTTCCGTCGACGCAGACGATCGTATATTGGTTCCACTGGCCTTTGCCCAGGCAGCGGTTCTCGAACGACTTGCTGCGGACGCCGCGAGGGTTATCGGGCACGACCTTGACGTCGCCGGTGCCGAAGATCTCGCCGTGGACGTAGGCGTCGGTCTGGTTGTGCTGGACCGCCCATTCGAGTTCCAGGACCTGGACCTCGACGCCCACGGGAAGTCGCTGGCCCTCCGGCGGAATGCCCTGGCTCCAGACGAAGACGCCGGAATTGCCCCCGGCCTGGAGGTGATTCCATTCGAGTTCGAGAATGAAGTTCTCGTATTGCCGGTCGGTCCGGAGAATTCCGATGGGCTGCCCGGTGCAGACCAGGGCTCCGTCCTGAACCGTCCAGGTGTCCGGATCAGTGTTGACGTTGACCCAGCCGGAGAGGTCTTTGCCGTTGAATAAGTCGCGGACCTGCAACGGATCCTGAGTTCGTACAGAATGACACCCGCACAACCACGTCGTTGCGACACATATTACCAGTCCCATCCGGCTCGTCATGACTTGACCTCCATCTTTCCCTGGTTCATCGATTTCAGCGTCTGCCTCCAGATCGTAAATCATAAATCGCCAATCGTCAATCTAACGTGTCCCCCTGGATCTGACGATAACTCAGCGGTGGCATAGTGCCCAGGAGAACCGTTGTGAGTGAGTGCGACCCGATAATCTCGTTCCTTCTGAACGAAAAGGTGGTTTCGTCCGCCGACCTCGAATCCCTGTCCGAGAAGCGCAAGCAGACGGGCGAAAGCCTCTTGTCGCTGCTCAAACGGGCAAAAATGGTGGACGAGGAGCAGCTCGCCCGCGCCGTGGCCGCGGTCAATCGGTTCGAGTTCGTGAATCTCTCGCCCGACATGATCGACCCCATCATGGCGCACCTGATTTCCCAGGAACTGGCCAATCGATACAACGCGATTCCGTTCAAGCGGGAAGGCCAGCAGTTGTTGGTGGCGATGAGTTCGCCCCTGGATCTGCGGGCCCGCGATGAGATCGAACTCAAGACCGGCTATCACGTGATCCCCGTGGCCGCCACGCCGCACGCGGTTCAGCATGCGATTCACTTCCATTTCGATGTGGCGAACGTCACCAAGCAGGCCATTGCCTCCATGCGGCTCAAAGGCGATTCGTCGCAGGACGCCGAGGCCGGCCAGGACGCATCCGAAAACCCCTTCGGCGCGGGCGACAATCCGATCACCAAACTGGTGGCCTCCCTCATCCGGGGCGCCATCGACGCCCGCTCCAGTGATATTCACATCGAGCCGCAGGCGACCGAACTACGCGTCCGATACCGCGTGGACGGCATGCTCCAGCGGGCGGTGGACGTCCCGGTTTCCGCCCAGGCGGAAGTGATTTCCCACCTCAAGATCCTGGCCCAGATGGATATTTCCGAGAAGCGGCTTCCTCAGGACGGGCACATCACGCTCCGACACGAGGGACAGGAATACGATCTCCGCGTATCCTCTCTGCCTTCGATCGAGGGCGAGAAGATCGTGCTTCGCATTCTCGATAAGAACGCGTCCCGGTGGTCGCTGGACGACGTCGTGACCTCGCCCGAGGACTGCCGCAAATTCCGGGAGTTGGTGGCCAATCCCTACGGCATGCTCCTTTTGACAGGTCCGACCGGCAGCGGAAAGACCACGACGCTCTACTCCGTGCTTCAGCTCATCAACACGCCGCAACGAAACATCGTGACGGTCGAGGACCCGGTCGAATACCGTCTGGCGGGAATCACGCAGGTGCAGATCAAACCCGCGGCGGGATTGACGTTCGCCTCCGCGCTGCGGAGCATTCTGAGGCAGGACCCCGACGTCATTCTGATCGGGGAGATCCGCGACCTGGAAACCGCCGAAATCGCAATCAGCGCCGCGTTGACGGGCCACCTGGTCCTGAGCACGCTGCACACGAACGATGCCGCGGGCGCCGTGTCCCGCCTGGTCAACATCGGCATCCCGCCGTTCCTGGTGGCCTCGGCGTTGTTGGGCGCCGTAGCCCAGCGGCTGGTGCGGGTGGTTTGTCCCCGGTGCAAGCAGGCTTGCACTCCCGAGCCCCACGAGCAGGAGTTGTTGCAGAACCATCTGAGGGGCCGGGACGCAAGCAACCTGGTCCGAGGAGCGGGATGCCACTACTGCCATCAGACCGGCTACAAGGGACGAAAGGCGATCTACGAGATTCTGCCGATCTCCTCGAAGGTCCGCCGCATGATCCTGGATGGAGCGGGCGACACGCCTATCAAAGATCAAGCGGTGAGCGAAGGGATGCAGGTGTTGCGAACGAGCGCCTTGAATGAAGTCCTGCGGGGCGTGACGACGATCGAGGAACTGATGCGTGTCGTGGATCTCAAGGGCGAATGATGGCCGTCTACGAATACACAGCACGGGATGCGGCCGGAAACGAGTTCCGCAGCGTTTATACGAATGTCCCGAGCGTTCGCGCCCTTCGTCGCGAGATGGTGAAACTCGGGTGCGAACTGATCGATGTCAAACGGCAGCGGGGCCCCTCGCGATCTCGCGGCCGCATTCGGCAGCGGGACGTGGCCTCTTTCGCCTACAAATTCGGCGGCATGTACTCCGCGGGCCTGTCGATCACCAGTTGCCTGGAGATCCTCGAACAACAGGCGGACAGCGAGGCCTTCCAGGCAGTCCTCGCGGACATTCGCCGACGCGTGGAGTCCGGATCCAGTCTCAAGGCGGCCTTCGACGCGCATCGAGGCCTCTTCTCGGATTTCTTCCTGGGGATGATCGAGGCCGGCGAGTCGGCGGGCAAATTGACGGAGTCGCTCGACGCCAGCGCCAAGTATCTGGAAAAACGCCTGGAGCTTCACGAGAAGACTCAGGCCGCGTTCGTCTACCCGATGGTGGTGGGCCTGGTCTGTTCGCTGGTGGTGCTCTCTCTGCTGATCTTCGTCGTGCCGATGTTCTCCCAGTTGTACGGCCGGCTGCATGTTGAATTACCCGCGCCGACGCAAGTGCTGGTCACGGTGAGCGCGGTGCTCCAAACCCACTGGTGGTTGCTGGCGCCCGCGGTCGCGGGGTTGGTGTTCGGGACCCGGCGTTTATTGAAGAATCCGCGTGCGCGTCTCCGCTGGGACCGGCTCAAAATGCGAATCCCCCTGATCGGACGATTGACCCGCCTGATTCTGGTGTCTCAGTTTATCCGGACATTCGGTATGCTGATTTCCGTGGGCGTCCCGATCATCGACGCGCTGGAATCCGCAGGCAAGGTGGCCCGCAACGAGGCGATGTCTCATATTACCGCCGATCTCCAGCAGGCGATACGGACCGGCCAGCCTGTCGCCAAATCGTTCCGGACTCACGAGATCTTTCCGCCTCTGGTGATCCAACTCATGGTTTCCGGCGAGGAGGCGGGAATTTTGCCGGAAATGCTCGCGAAAGCGGCGGATCTGCTGGACAAGGACGCCGACCGGCTGGCCGCGTCCCTCCTGGTGAAGCTGGAGCCGGCCCTGACGATCCTCATGGGAGTCGTTATCGGCCTGATCCTGATGGGCGTGTACCTGCCGATGTTCGATTACATGGCCTGTTTGAAATGAGGATATCGCATGAGAGATCAAGTCCCTTCTGCTTCCTGTCGATAGGAGGCATAGATTCTCATGTTGAACGGAACTGTAAGGAGGACATGATGCCTGGTAAGAAAGCTTTTACGCTGGTGGAGCTGCTGGTCGTGGTGATGATCCTGGGAGCGTTGGCGGCCATCGCCGTGCCGCGAATGATCAGCGGCGCGACGAACGCCAAGATGAGGGCGTGCGAAACGAATGTGGACCTGCTCAATTCGCAGATCGAGTTGTACTATGCGAACGAGCAGAAGTGGCCGAAGAACCTTCCCATCGTCACGGAAGACCCGAATTACTTCCCCGACGGCGTCCCGGAATGCCCGTTCGAGACCAAGTACAAATACAACTCCACGACACACCGCATCTCGAGCCATACCCATTGATCCTCGTGGGCCTGTCTCGGGCATTGGCGGACTTGCCGATAGTCTCTGTATCGATCATACGACGGATGGCCGTCTCGGCGGCCATCCGTCATGCTATACACGGATTCCTGCATGAGATGCACAGGATTCAGGTCCCTCCGACATGACGGCTTCCGC
>CALMMH010000366.1 GCA_937868145.1 uncultured Phycisphaerales bacterium | reverse complement strand
GCACCGCAAGGAGATAGTTGCCCGCAATGGCCCGCATGAGGGACTCGCCGATTTTGATCGGCTCGGCGATTCCTTCGATCCTGTGCGTCCCCAGCAGATCGCTGTGCTGGTCGATGAAGGAGTCGATGTCGCCGGCGGACGCCTGTCGGCTCACGAAGTCCGCGACGTCGAGCGTGAAGAAATCGCTGGCGTCCATGAATCCATTGACATTGCCCAATCCGATGTGGTCCGCGTCCACGAAATACGGCCCCTTCCATCCGCAGGCCTTGACCGCGGCGTCCGCCTCCTGACGCACATCCGCAGGTCGCGTGCCGATGATCGTGTGCTCGCGATGGGATTTGTTCCAAACAGGTGTGATTTCGACGCCCTGCCGTCCGGCGTCGATCAACGCGGCCAGTTGCGCCCGGCCCTGGCGGCCAAAACGGTCGCCGATCCCGAGCGAATACTTGCCCAAACCCATTTCATGTCTACGTGGAATCATAGGGGCATAAAAAAACCCCGCAGCGCATCCTTTCGCCACGGGGCAACGAAAAAGCTCTCACTCATGGCGTGCCGGGCACACCATCGATATTGCTTACTTCGGCTGTACCGGCGCTGTCGTCGGCACCTCCGGCTCGATCGGCGCTTCCACCACGATGCCCAGGCGACCCAAGGCTCCGGCGACGTCCGGCTGCCGGGGGTTGAGCTCGAAGCTCCGCATCAGGTACTGCTTGGCCTGGGCGTTGTCGCCCTTGTTCAGGTAGTAGTAGCCGATCTGCCTGTTGGCCTCGTACGAGTCCGGAGCAGCGCCCAGCGCCTGCCGGTAGCACCGCAACGCATAAACGTCCAGCCCGAGTTGCTCGAACTCCCAGCCGAGACGCAGCGTTTCGATGATGGCGGTGGAGGATTGTCCGATGAACCGATTGGCGAACTGCTCGGCCTTGGCCGTCTCGCCGCTGTCGATGTACATCTTCACCAGCCCGGCCTGTGCTCCCTTGTGACCCGGCTGAAATCCTAACGCCACGTTGTAGCGGTACTCGGCCTTGTTCCAGTTCTGGGATCGATGATACAACCGGGCCAGCTCATAGTGCGCCTGCGGGTTCTCGAACTTCTTCTCGAGCTCGGCAAGCAACTGCGACTCGGTCACGTCGGACGTCGTCGTCGTAGGTGGAGGACTCGTCCGCCGCCTCGACTGACCCCCTTCATCACACCCCCAGATCGCAAGCAAGGCCAAACCCAAAAGCACGCGTAGCAAAACTTTCTGCGCCACTGGCTTTGTGCTCCTATGTCTGGCTGTCATTGACGCCTCCGTAACACCCCACGTCCTGCCTGTGCAAGGAACATCCATGGGACTGACGTGGAGTATTTTGCCAACGCACGCCGCGAGATGCAAGGAAAAAAATAGCGGTCGCGCAAAGAAAGTTGCAGTTTTCTTGGACCGAGTGACATCTTCGCGTCTTGCGGAAACCCCAGGCGATCGATGTAATAAACTCGCCGCACGAATCGACATATGTACAGACGATGATCCACGGCCGGCGAGTCATCGTTCGAGAGAAAACCGCATCGGCTGCCGCACTCAAAAAAGTGCGCGGTTTTCACAAATCGTCGGATTGTTTGCTCATGAGATCAGGCTGAGAGATCCAGCGAGGACGTTCTTGCAGGCGTATGACTGGCAGGTCGTTGTTCAAGAGTATGGGCCGCTTGTCTGGCAGACGGCGTATCGCCTGCTGGCCAACCATGCGGATGCGGCGGACTGTTTCCAGGAAACCTTCCTGACGGCGCTGGAGGTCTCGCGACGCCAGGACGTGCGGAACCTGCCCGGCCTGCTGGTTCGCCTGGCCACGACTCGGGCGATCGACAGGCTTCGCCAGAAGAGTCGCCAGTGCCGGACGGATGCGTGCGAGGTCAAGCCGTTGGCCGCCAGCGCAGACCCGCTCGACCAACTCGAAGCGCAGGATCTGGCAGGCCAGTTGCGGGAGGCTATCGGAGAACTGCCCTCGCAAGAAGCTAAGGTGTTTTGCCTGAGGTACTTGGGTGAAATGAGTTACCGGCAAATCGCCCGGGAATTGCAGATCGGAATCAACGTCGTAGGCGTGTCGCTGCACCGCGCCAAAGCGAAGCTTCGCGAGGCGCTGAACGCGACGGATGCAACAGACGAGGTGTCACATGAACAAAAACAACGATAGAGACATTCTGGCCGAGGCCCTCGCTCAACTGAAACAACAGGGTCCCTCCCAGCAACCGCCGAAAACGGTGGTCGACGAAACAGTCCGGCGGCTTGCTGAAATGCGGCGTGTCGGCGACGATGCTGGACCGGCTGTCCTCCCTCCCAGTAGCCCCATGCGAATCTTTCTCGGACGAACCGTCGTCAGGCTGTCGCTGGGGGCCGCCGCACTGATCCTGCTCGGGTATGCCCTCGGTCGGCTCTCGGGCCCGGCGCCAATGGACCTGGACGAACTCCGCGAGGCTCTGACGCCCGCGGTGGCCGCGTCGATCGAGCCGGCGATTCGAGAGAAGCTGATGGACGAGATGCGGCAGCGGTACCAGGTCGCCCTGGCGGCCAGTTACGTCAAGGTGAAAGAGGAGCTGACCCAACAGTATCAGGACGAGCTGAACCGCTTCGCCGTCCAGACGCTGGCGGCCTCGAATGCGGTGACCAACCGGCTCCTGACGGAGCTCGTCGAAAACATCGACACGGCCCAGGCCCAGGACCGGACCCAGATCACGAAGGTGCTCCGCCAGATCGAACTCAATCGCGTACAGGATAGAACGCAGCTCGCCGCCGGTCTGAAAACGCTGGCCAGCCGGACCGAGAATGAGCTGTCGAAAACCCGGCAGCAGTTCGTTCAACTGCTCGTCAGTTACCAACCGGAGGAACTCGGCCCGGAGCCGCAGCCCTTCCAGAATTCCCAAGAAAGGAATGAACCATGAGCCTCTCGCAGAAAACACACATCGGTTTGGCCTTGGCAGTCATCCTGGCTGTAATGGCCGGCCGTCTTGAAGCCAACTCGGCCCCCATACCGGCGCAGGTCGCCGAATCAGAATCCAGCGACGCGTACAGTCAGCCCCCCTCGCCTGCCATGGTGGCCACCGTCCCGGCGGAATTCACGAACTGGAGTTTCCTGGATTCGGATGAGGAGACAACTTCCTCCGAGCTCGCTCTGGTGATCCCCGACAAGGAGATGGATCTCGCAACGACGAACCAGGTCATCGAAGATCTCGGCATCATGTCGAGGATCATCGAGAAGAACGTCCTGACCCCTTACGGCGTGCGGCAGGCCGGGTGGCGGGAGGTTGTCATCGGCCGCTACGGATCGCCGGACGTCGTCGGCCCGCGGGCGCTGTTCCCTTCCGGGGCGCGCATCAAGCCTCTGTATATCGCAGGTTACGGTGCTACGTTCTTCATCCAGGTGGACTTCCCGCTGGTGGCGCCGCCGCAGAAGACGCAGGAGCAGGCTGCCCCGTCTCAGGAGGACCCGGTGTGGGCCCAGACGAAACAATCGGTTCTG
>CALMMH010000365.1 GCA_937868145.1 uncultured Phycisphaerales bacterium | reverse complement strand
CTCGTCCTCGGAGGTGCCGAGCGTCGTCGCGACGATGGCCTGCGTCTCGCCGCGGGAGTTCCTGGCGATGAGCCTGTGCGGACGATGCGGGTATCGCAGCGAATGCCCGTCCTCCACGTGCTCGACCGTATGCTCCTGCACGATCATCCAGCGATACCCATTGTCCTTGAGCGTTCGAACGAACTCGTAGAACACGTCGGGATGATTGGGCAAGGCCATCTCCGCCGGGGAGAATCCCCGGACCCGAGCCATCGCCTCGACGCCGAAAAGGGCCGCGAAGAAATGCCGCCACGCCTGGACGTGCAGTCGGTAGTCCTGCACCGGGGTCGAAGGCGCCACCGGGTGCCCCCAGGCGCTGCCGAGCCACTCGACGCAGCCGCGATACCACGGATCGCACGTGATCGTCCGCAAGCTCTCGAAGACATCGTGCAGGCCCATGGCGTACAGGCCGTGGAGCAGCGTGCCGGAGTAGTCGAGCATCACGCGGGGCTGCCTGCCCTCGCCGACCAGTTGCGGGATGAACTCCCCCATCCGCTTGTAGCACCAGTGAAAGACCGCGGCGTTGTGGTTGTCACCCACGTTCGGATGGTCCATCATGTACTTGAGATTGCTGATGATCGGGGCTCGCCCCAGTTCCTGGTCCGGATCGGGAATCAGCGGCTGGTGCATGTGCAAGGCGATCGCGTAGGCGCTTTTGACGGATCCCCAGTCGATCCGGCCCTCGTTTTGAGAAGGAATCGTGTGAGACAGACCTTCGGCAATCATCGCTTCCGAGCCACAGAGATTCGGCACACCATCCACGTATGCAGGTAGATTCATAGATGCAGATACTACCCGCGATTGGAGCGGTTCGGCAACCATTCCATGGAGAAATCTCGTGCAGTCCGAACTCAGCGGAGCAAGTACGCCGCCAGGAAGGCTCGCAAAGGCCCCGCATGCCAGCCCCTTACGAGAAAATCCGAGACTCCACGCGCGAAGCTACAATTCTGTACTTCCCTTCTTGCGAGGCGTCTCGGATCTCGAATTTCGTGCTTGGGACTTCCGGCGGGTTAATCGATCCCCATTTCCGCTTTCAACTGCCTCTCGGCTTCACGCCAGTTCTTCTCATCTTCGCCCTGCGGACAACCGTGCTGCTCCCAGATCCGTCTCGCTCGCTCGGAAATTTGCCCGTGTGTAATAGACATCGTAGCCGTAGCGGTCCCGCCGCTGTCGTGGCCCAGCATGGTCTGCAACTGCGATCCTCTTGCTGTGCCCAGTGTTTCTTCGCCGTGAGAAGACTCTTGACGTGCGTCCGCTCCCTTGGAGGCTTGGCCGCGTTTGCCTTCTCCACCAGTCGTCCTGCGACTTTCTTTCCTCGCCATATCTTGCTCCATCGTGAAAGGTTCACCCGAATTCACGTGTCAATCAACATTCACAGTGCCGAATAGTTCTATCAGAACCGACCGGTCGACCTTATCCAATAGGGACCCCACTTACATCGACAGAGGAAAAGCCTACCGTCTCGATTGCGATGTTTAGTTGCTGTCCGAGCGGCTCATCTCCGCGATCTCCAGCGACAGGGGGTCCATCCGCCGGTGCATCAGCTCGATGCCCTGATGGAATGTGCAGACTCGGCGGATCTCTTCCATGCACGTAACGCCCATGGCCGCCTTCTCCAGACCGTCCTGGGCCATCGAGCGGGTTCCCTTCTTGCGGAGGCAGTCGGTGAGTTCGCGATGATGAGCGCCGGACCGGATGAACGTCGCCACCTCGTCGTCCACGGCGGCCACCTCGAAGACGCCGGTGCGGCCTTTGTAACCGTACGAGTAGCATTCGGGACAGCCGTCTGCCTGCAGGAGATGGTCCGGGATTTCCATGCCCGATTGCGAGAACAAATCGCGGTCTTCGTCGCCGACGGCGACCGGTCGGGCGCAGTCCGGGCAGAGCCGTCGAACCAGGTTCTGGGCGATGACCAATCGCAGCGAGCTGCCGATGACATGGTAAGGCACACCCAGATAATGGAGCGAATCCACGGCGCCTGCGGCGTCCTGGGCGTGAATGGTCGCAATCACGAGCCGGCCGGACAACGCGGCGCGCGCCGCCACCACAGCCGAAGCTTCATCCCGGATTTCGCCGACCAGAATCAGATCGGGATCCATCCGGAGGATCGTTCGCAATCCTTCGTGCATTGTCAATCCGTGCTGTTCGTCGACCTCGATCTGCTGCACATAGGGAAGGCGGAACTCCACCGGGTCTTCGATGGAATAGGTCGTCGTAGTGCTCAGGTCCATCAGCGAGGCCAGGCAGTACATCGTCGTCGTTTTGCCCGAGCCGGTGGCGCCGGTGACCAGGATCATTCCGTTGAGGCCGTGAACGGCGGAGGAGACCTTCTCCTGGTCGATCGGCGTGAAGCCGAGACTCGAGATGTCCCATTGATCCTTCGGCATGCTCAAGAACCGCAGATGCGCGGACTCGCGGTCTCGCACGGGGGTCAGCGTGACGCGGATCTCCCATCGCATGTCGCCGTCCGGCCAAGCGAGCTGGCCTTCCTTCGGTGTGAATGAGCGTACGAAGTTCAGGCCCGACGCCGTCTTCAGTTGGTTCAGCAACGTGCGGCCTTCGGCCGTCGACAGCACTTCCTTGGGATGAATGATCCCGTCGACGCGATGGAGCACTCGGAATCCCTCGGCCACGCAATGCACGTGCACATCGGTGGCCTTCTCCACGATGGCGTTCCAGATGCACGTTCTCAGGGGATCGGGGTAAGAAGCGATGATGCCTTCGCCGAATCGGGTGGTGCACTCTTGTGCCGCCGTAGCCATGCCTGGATGCTCCTTCACGCGTCGTGCTTCAGGCGTCGCGCGGGGCTCGCTCGACGCAGGACGCATCCTCTACGACGCAGCAGGATCCGTCCCGAAGCCTATCTCGGCCTGAAAAAGAGGGAGCTTAAGATGATACGTGAAGAATTTCCGCAATCGCGGGGGAAATTGAAAGACTATGGGACGAATCGGACTCATCAGACACATAGGACACGTTCCGCTCCCGACCGCGGAATGCAGGTCCCATAGGTCCGATTCATCCCATAAGTCCTATCGGTCACGGCTCCCCTGCAGGCTCGATCCAAATCGCCTGTCCGCCGCGAGTCGGCAGAGTGATTCCGAGTGTCGTGCTGCAATCGACAGGGCAGGTCTCGACCTTGACATGGGTGCGAGTCGCCACGAGGGGGTCATCCGAATAGATGTGAGCGGTATAACCACGCCCCCGATCGAGAAAATCCAGCCGGACACGAAATGCGCGAGGCGTCTGCGTATTCATGCAGCCGAGGAACCACTGCTCGCCCTTTCGTCGGGCGACCACGGCATACTCGCCGATTCGGCCGCGCAGGACCTGCGTATCGTCCCACGTGGTCGGCAGATGGTTGTAGAACTCCAGTTCCGGCGTGTCCTGCACCGCCGCGGGGCGGTCGTACCAGAACAGGAATTGCCAAGGACTGAACAGAACCACCGGCT
>CALMMH010000364.1 GCA_937868145.1 uncultured Phycisphaerales bacterium | reverse complement strand
TCGGGCCGGCTATTGCGCCGGCTACAGTGACGAAGGCTGCTACGCCGGAGAGGGCGCCAATGATCGGGAGGCCGACCGCGGTTCCGAGGACCGTCACGAAGACCGCGACGATCAACGCCGGCAGAAACGCCGCCATGATCGCCTCGCCGACGCCGCCGGCCCGTTTGCCGCCGACGATTCCCGCCAGGAGCGGCCCGATCAAGGGCAGCCAGAACAGCAGCAGCGAGATCACCAGCATCCACATCGCCCCCGCAACGACGCTGCCGCGGTCCCGAATTCTCCTGACCATCGTCATGTCCCCGTATGTCGCCGTTCCGGTAGTGCCCCACCGTTGAACCTGCACGCGAGTCGCCATCGTTCTTGCTCCTTTTTGCCTGCGCCACGTCGCCATCGACGCGGCCTGTTTCCTATAGACGTAGTCGCAGCGCACGGCCGAAGATATCAGCCTTTTCGCAGATTCCACACCGGTTCATGCAGGCAGACGGAGCGGCGGTCACGCGGCCGAAGCGGGTTTCTCGGCCTGCCGGCGGAGGCGGTTCATCACCTTGACCATCATGAACACCGCCCAGGCGACGATCAGGAACTCGACGACGGTCTGGATGAAGTTGCCGTATTTCAGGGCGACCGTGGTGGCCGGGTCCGGTCCTTCCTTCAGGACGATGGCCAACGCTTTGAAATCCACCCGGCCCAGGAGCAGCCCGATGGGCGGCATGATCACGTCGTTGACCAGCGAGTTGACGATCTTGCCGAAGGCGGCGCCGATGACGATGCCGACCGCCAGGTCCATGACGTTGCCCTTGACCGCAAACTCCCGAAATTCGCTCATCATGCTCATATCCGCATCCTTTCGAAAAGGAGCCCCCGGCCCATCCGCGCGAATGAAACGGGCGGCTCGCGTATCCTGCGCAGCCGGACGGCGTCGCTCCCACGCTTCCGCCGGAACGGACACCATCGCAGTTATGACGGGCTCTTTTCCCGGCCGTACCCCTTATGGCCGACAAGTTTCGTCAACATTGTACCGTCTCCGTGGGAGGAAGCGAGTCTTTTGAGGAAATCTTATCCCCAGGACGCCGCCGGGGTGCTGCAAGTTGACATTCTTGTCCCGATGCGAGTAGACTCTTGCCCAGTTGCGCGATTTGTGCGGCTCGAAATCGACACAAGAATAGGCAGGCGGGAGCAGACATGAAACGACTCTGGGTCAACGTGGTTCCGTATAGGAAAGAGATCGCCATCGCCGCTCTGGAAAGCGGAGCGGAAGCACTCATTTTGCCCGAAGGCCAGAGCGATACCGTCCGCCAGTTCGGCAAAATCAAGACGGTCGAGGCCGGCGGCGACCTCAAGCCCGGCACAGACATTGAATTCATTGACATCACAAGCAAGGCCGACGAGGACCGTGCGGCCGCCGTGCCCGCCGGCAAACTCGTCGTGCTCAAGATGCTCGACTGGACGATCATCCCGATCGAGAACCTGCTCGCCCGGCGAGGCGGCAACCTCCTGGTCCAGGTCGCCAACAGCGAGCAGGCCAAGCTCATGGTCGAGATCCTGGAGAAAGGCGTCGACGGCGTGGTGCTCGACACGACCGACGTCAACGAGATCAAGAAGACCGCGGAGGTCATTCACGGCGTGGGCGAGCGGCTCGATCTCGTCGAGGCGACGATCAAGACCGCCCGCCAGCTCGGCATGGGCGACCGCTCCTGCCTGGACACCTGCACCCAGATGGCCCTCGGCGAAGGCATGCTCATCGGCAACACCGCCACGGGCTTTTTCCTGATCCACTCCGAATCGATCGACAACCCGTACGTCGCGTCGCGTCCCTTCCGCGTCAACGCCGGCGCGGTGCACGCCTACATTCT
This sequence comes from uncultured Phycisphaerales bacterium, assembly GCA_937868145.1. Lineage (GTDB taxonomy): Bacteria > Planctomycetota > Phycisphaerae > Sedimentisphaerales > Anaerobacaceae > PLanc-01. Next base: position 1,635 of record CALMMH010000364.1, on the reverse strand, counting down.
CACCCCCGGCGGCAAGACGAAGTACCTCGCGGACCTGAAGACCGGCGACGAAGTCATGCTCGTGGACTTCCAGGGCCGAACGCAGGTGGCCTACCTGGGCCGAAACAAGATCGAGCGGCGGCCCATGATGCTGGTGGAGGCCGAGGCCCAGGGCCAGCCGATCAGCCTGGTCCTGCAGAACGCCGAGACGATCCGCCTGGTGGACCCGCAGGGCAAGGCGATCTCCGTCACGAGCTTAAAGCCCGGCGACAAGGTCCTGACCCACGTGGAGAAGTCCGGCCGCCACTTCGGCATGAAAGTCGAAGAGAGCCTGATCGAGCGATAGATATGCCAGACCCAAGAAGCTCTTTGACAAGTCAATAGATAAGAGACGGAGAAACTGGGCCGCGACCTGGCGGATGTACCCGTCTGCATTCTCTCGCGTGAACCTACTATTGAAGATCGCGCCGCACCCATCGTCCAACTGCGCCAAGTCTTCGTCAAGTCCTTCCCACAGCGCGTACAGTCCCTCGGAATAGCCCGACGTGTCACTTGATCTCCAGCGACTCCAACTGCCCCGCGATGTCTCGAATGCCGTAGCGTTTGTAGAAATCCAAGGTCTTGTGCCACAGGTCTTTCGGCAGCCGCTTGGGGATCTGTTCGAGAATCGTCGTCGGGATGGTCTTGTAGTATGCCTCGGCGATCGAGCCGGCGATGCAGGCCTGGGTGTCGGCGTCGCCGCCGAGCGAGACCGCGTTCCGCACCGCGTCCTCGAAGGAGGTCGAATCGAGGAAGGCGATGATCGCCTCGGGGACCGAGCCTTGGCACGTGATGTCCGTGGAGTAGCTCGGGCGGATCGCGTCAATCGTTCGGGAGAGATCGTAGCCGAAGCGGTCCTGGACGGCCTTTCGGATCGTCTCCTTGTCCCGGCCGATCCGAGCGAGAAACACCGCCTGCGCGGTCGCCTGCGCGCCCTTGATGCCCTCGGGATGATTGTGCGTACACTCTGCGGTACGCTTGGCCTCCTCCAATATCTCCTGTTCCGTTTCGAAGGCATGGGCCACCGGGCTGACCCGCATGGCGGAGCCGTTGCCGAAGCTGTTGTACGGCGCGTCATCCGGCGTCACCATCCAGCGGAGGAACCTTGGGCCGTAACCGCGCAGCGGATGCCGCCGGGCATAGGACTTGATCGCCCGGCCGTAGTCGCGGTCGGTCAGGATGGCCCCTCTGGAAAGCGCCATGGCCTCTCCTCGGCCCTACCGGTCCTTGCCCCGGTTCCGTGGAGCGTCGAAGCCGGGGCCCTTCTCCCGGACCTCCAGGCTTCGCAGGTAGGCGAGGTGGAGCAGGTACTCAAACCGGTCGAGCTTGAGCGCCGCCCGGTCGGCCTCGAGGGTCCGGACGGCCGCCTCGGGCAGGCCGAACCAGTTCCGGAGCCCGGCCAGGTGGCGGCTCACGTACGCGGTGAGGTCGCGTCCGCCTGCGTCGGCCTCGTCGGGCAGGAAGGCGACGGCGGGGTGGCCGGGGGCGGGCGGGTCGGCGTTGACGACCTGGCCGACGGCGTGGATCAGGCGGATGATCAGCTTGGCCTTCCAGTAGCCGGGGGCGGCCTTGCCGCCGAACAGGTAGGCGCGCGGCACGGCGGGCGCGACGCCGTCG
>CALMMH010000363.1 GCA_937868145.1 uncultured Phycisphaerales bacterium | reverse complement strand
AACGGCAATCAGTATCGGAATCGCTATGTTTTTCATTGTCCACTGGTCTCCTGCACGCCCGCAATATCAGTCAACAACTTCGTATCCAGTTTGTCTTCGAGTTGCATGATGATGACCTCGCGATCGTTCGGATCGCCGGCCACCACGTATTTGCGAATGTTCTTCATGGCTTCTTCGAGCACCGCGGCCCGCTGCTCACACTTGTAGATCTCCGGGGCGGCCCGATAGGCCTGGAGCTGGCCGGCGAACTGCTTGCCCGTCGCCTCTGCCAGCGTCGCCGTGCGGAATCGGTAGCTCTGGGCCTCCGTGAGAATCCGGAAGATGTCGCCGCTGGACTCGTTGAGCAGCGTTTTGTCGAATCGCTCGCCCAGACGCTTCACCTCGTTGGGGTCGCCCTTCCGCTGGGCGGCCTGATACTGATCGGCCAGTTCCGCAAGGCGGGAAGCTCGCGACACGGAGCCCGCCAGCGTGGTCAGACTGCGGTTGCGCAGGGCCTCGGCCGTCAGCACCAGCGCCTGCTTGGCCTGCACGGCGCCCACGACCGCCTGGTAGTCCGACGCCACCTCCGCCGGCGGGTGGATGCCCTGCAAACCGACGAAGACCACCTCGACTCCCAGGCCCTCGTCGTCGGCGGCCTGCTGGATGCGCTGCGTCAGGATCTCCTTGGCCTTGGCCCGTCCACCGCCGAGGAGGTTCTGATCGCCGCCGCCTTCGACGTCGACATTGGACGAACCGGCCAGCCGGGCCAACTCGCGGTAGCAGATGTCCTCCAGAAACTTGTCTGGATCGCTGTGGCCATACACGTAGGCGCGAAGATCCTTGATTCGGTACTGGACCGGCATGTTGACTTTGACCAGACTGACCGGCACCGCGCCGGCGGACGGCCCTTCCGTCGTGTCGGCCGGCGTGTAGCTGGCCGCGACCAGCAGATCGTGCTCTTTCTCATAGTGCGTCTGACCCCACAGGAGCTTGGTCTCGGGGATCATGACGCCGTTGGCGTCGATCTTGGGCTCATATCCGATGTGCAACTCCAAAACCTGGCCGGTGGGCTGCAGGTAGGCGATATCCATGGGCCAGGGCAGCTTGAGGTGCAGGCCCGGGCCGACGTGACGGACCCGGCCGTCGGGCGTGGTCGGCCTGCCGAACCGTTCGACGATCCCTTCCTCGTTCGGACCGACGACCACGAGGCAACTGGCCAGATACAGCGTCGCAGCCGAGAACAGGATCAAGGGGACGATCGCCTTCTCGAGAAGCTTGTAGAACCAGGTCTGCGAGACCTGGAATCCGAACTGGTAATCCATCGCCACGGCGACGCTGCGGAAGATGCCGCCGGGTTCGTTGATGGTGCCCAGGAGCCGGCTGTCGAAAGCCGCCCGGCTGTACTGGTCTTTGAGCCGCGGTCGATAGATGTCGAAGATGAGGTTCAGGGCCGTCTCGATGCCCAGGACGAACAGCAGAATCGGCGCCACATAGTTGAGGATGTTCACGAGAACGGGAATCTGGAAGTGCACGAGGGCCAGAGCGATCGCCAGGAGGAAGCACAGGACCGCCAGGCCCAGGAAGAAGCTGCCGCCCGCCCGCAGCGGCTTCCATTTGTGTTCCGCGGACATCCCGGTGGCGTATCGCGACAGGAGGAAGCCGGTGAATGCGATGGCTGTGGCGACGATCGCGCAAACCAGCGGCTGTTGGGTCTTGAGATTGGGATCGGTCGGAATGCTCTTGAACAGGTAGACGCCCATGCCGATTTCATAGACAGCGATCAGGCCGGCGAAAATCGGGATGAACCATTTCTCCAGAACGTCGAGTCGCCGTTGGGCGGCCGCCAGGAAGGCCGGGGTCTCGCCCTTCTGAAAGATCGTGGCGGAACTTTTCTCGCGGGCCAGCTGGTTCATGTCGAGCTTTTCCTGCTCGGCCAGACTGCGCTGGTGGAATTGGATCGCCAGGACCAGCCAGAGGAACGCCGCGGCGAGGGATTGCCATCCGACGGCGGTCATCGCGAAGAATCCGCTCCAGCGACCCAGGAAAAACGCGATGCCGAAGAAGACCAGGCTGAGAATCAAGGCTACCCACGCGACTTGTTCGGGGCGTTTCGAAGATACTGTCATTGGCGATTCAACTCCAGGCAGTGAACCAAAATCCTGCTCATTCAGTAGTACCAGGTACGCGACCAGGTCCTTTACAAACAGGGAACCCGGCACTATAACACCGAAAACGACTCTCGTGTAGAGACAATCGTGAAAAAAACGCGTCACGACCTTGTGTCAACAACAACGTTCAGCAGGCTCGCAATGTCTTGGGTGAGTAGCCATGTATAAATTGATAACCATCGCCAGGAACACTTTCGTCGAGACCCTTCGCCAACCCGTATACGCCGTCATCATTGCGGCAGCCTTGTTGTTGTTTCTCATCAGCCCGGCGCTCTCGATGTACACCATGGACGATGACAACAAGCTCCTTCGAGAGATCGGGCTCTCTACGCTGTTCTTGACGAGTTTGTTCGTGGCGATCTTTTCAGCCTCGGGAGCCGTGTCCATCGAGATGGAGAACAAGACGATCCTGACGGTTTTGACCAAGCCCGTTCAGCGTCCGATATTCATTCTCGCCAAGTTCGTGGGTGTGGTGGGGGCTGTTGCCCTGGCCCATTATGTTTGCACCGTCGGTTTGCTGATGACCATCCGTCACGGCGTCTTGTCGACCGCGTCGGACACCCACGACTGGACCGTCATTGGCTCGGCCGCGACCGTCGCGGTTGTCACCGTGTTGCTCAGCGCCTTCTTCAATTACACCTATGATTGGAAGTTCACTTCGACCGCGGTGGTCGTGGGAGCCATCCTGGCGACGTTCGCCATGGTGTTCCTCGTTCTGATCGACCGCGACTGGCAGTTTGCCCCTGCGAAAAATGGCATCCAACGGCTCGATGTGTACGCCTCCATCCTCTTATTTATGGGGGCTGTGGTCATCTCGGCGATCGCGGTGGCGATTTCGGCCCGGTTCAACGTCATCGTTACACTCTCGGCCTGCATCGGCGTGTTTCTGCTGGGTCTGATCAGCGACTATGTGTTCGGCCGGTTTGCCGACGCGCATCTGTGGGCCCTGGCGGGTCGTTACGTGGTCCCTAACCTCCAAGTGTTCTGGATCAGCGACGCGATTTATGAGGGCAGTGCGGTCCCCTTCCGGTACATCCTGGTCAGTGCCGCATACGCTGTGAGTTACACGGTGGGGATTCTGGCTGTGGCGGTCGCTCTGTTCCAACGAAGACAGATTGCCTAGTCGTCCGACAGGGTTTTAGACGCCCGGCGCAAGGCGGGATTTCACCGGTTGTTTGTTAGATTCCCTGGGTGGGCTTATGTCTAGGCTGGGACGTCCCGGATGACGGCGATTTCGTCGCATTCATCCTGCTTCGGACACCGGGCGCAATCGCTCCAGACTTTCATGGGCAATTCGTCCTTTTTGACGACCGTGAAGCCCGCCCGCTCGAAAAACTTGGCCTCCAGGGTCAGCGCGAAAACCCGCGGGACGCCCAGTTGACGAGCCTGGTCCACGGCAGCCGTGACCAGGGCCAGGCCGACGCCCTTGCCTCGCTCCTCCGCCGCAACCGCCAGGGACTTGACCTCCGCCAGATCCGACCAGACCACAGCCAGTGCGCAACAGCCAATCACTTTGCCATCTTGCTCGGCCACGATAAAGGCCTGGATGGCCTCATAGATGTCGGCCATGGAGCGAAACAGCATCTTGTCGTGCTCGGCATAATAGTTGATCAGCGAGCAGATTGTCTTGGCGTCCGGGATTCTGGCATTGCGGATTATCATGGGCCTGAGTATACTCCTGTTTTTGCCCCATTTCAATGACGTCTGCCCACAATTCAGGGCCTGGGTCCGGCGCAAAAAACGAAAAAACACTGGAAAAACGGCGGGCAGCCACTACAATGACGCCGGTTTGTGTTGGGTAGCCCAGGGATTCATGAGATTCATACTGATAGATAAGATCGTTTCGTTCGAAGAAGGCAGGACGCTGACCGCAGTCAAGTGCGTATCGCTGGCCGAGGAGTACTTGGGGGACCATTTCCCCACGTTTCCCGTGCTGCCGGGCGTGCTTCTCTTGCAGGGACTCGTGGAATCGGCCTGCTGGCTGGTTCGCAAGACCGAAGGATTCGCCCACAGCATGGTCTTGCTGGAAGAGGCGAGGAACGTGAAATACAAGAGTTTCCTGGCGCCGGGGTCGCGAATCGAGTACACGGTGCAGGCCAAGGCCATCGAGGAAAACGTCAGCAGTTTCACCGGGTGTGGGATCGCCGACGGAGAGAAGATCCTCGAAGCCCGGTTCGGCCTGAGGCACTTCAATCTCTCGGACCGCAACTCGGCGATGGCCGTCGTGGACGCCCAGGTGATTGCAGCATTGAAGAACCGATACAGCCTGCTCACCCAGCAGAGCTGAATGAGGTTGTGAAAAGGATTTTCAGAAGGAACAGACCGGAGGTAGCAGCAACCATGGCCATGAGTCGGGATGAGATTTTCCAGAAGGTTCAAGAGGTTCTCGTCGACGCGCTGGGGGTGGATGACGATGAAGTGACGGCCGATGCCACGCTCATGGGCGACCTAGGCGCCGAAAGCATCGATTTCCTCGACATCGTGTTCCGCCTGGAGAAGGCGTTCGGGATGAAAGTGCCTCGTGAAGAGCTGTTTCCGGTGGAAGGGTTGCTCAACAGCGCGGATCTGGTCAGCAACGGCAAGCTCACCGAAAAGGGGCTGGCGGAGTTGAAGGTGCGAGTCCCGCACACGGACCTTCGCGAGTTCGAGAAGAACCCGGACATCAACAAGCTGGCGGACCTGTTCACCGTGAACGCGATCGTCAACTACGTCGCCACCCGTCTGAACGCGGCGTAACGAGTGACCGGGCTGCAAGATGCGATGGATCTGGATCGACAAGTTTGTTGAGTTCGAGAGCGGCCGCCGTGCGGTGTCCGTCAAGAATGTCTCCCTGGCTGAGGAGCACTTGCACGACAATTTTCCCGGCTTCCCCATGATGCCGGAGTGCCTGATGATCGAAGCCATGGCCCAGACCGCGGGAATCCTCGTGGGCGAGGCCCGGAACTTCCAGGAAAAGGTCGTGCTGGCCAAGATCAGCAAGGCGGTCTTTTTCGACTATGTCGTGCCGGGCGACACCCTGCGGCTCGAAGCCCAAATGCAGACCATCGCGGCGGAAGCGGCGAGCACGGCCGGCCGAATCACCCGAGGGGACCAACTGATCGCCGAGATCGACCTGATGTTCAGCCACGTCGATCAGAACCTGGCGGGCAAGAAGTTCCCTGAGGAGAATTTCGTGTTTACGGGGTTGTTCACTTCGCTCCTGCGGGACGTGGCCCTGAATCACGCCAGACCGCAGCCGCAGAAGACGGAGTCTGGGGGATGACATCGTCGCGCGTCGTTATTACGGGTCTTGGGGCGGTCAGCCCGTTGGGATTGACCGTGGACGAATTGTGGGCCGGCCTGTCCGCCGGGCGGTGCGGCATCGCCCGGATCAAGGCATTCGACCCGACCGGCCTTCCCTGCGAGCTGGGAGGCGAGGTCCCGCCCTATCGAATCCAGGACCATGTCCCGAAGAGTTTGCGAAAATCCGTCAAGCTCATGTGCCGGGACATTGAGTTGGCCGTTATCGCGGCCAAGGAAGCGGTGGCCAACAGTGGTCTGATTACCAAGGGCATCGATCCGGAGAAGGCAAACGTCGACCCGATGCGGTTCGCGATCAACATGGGCGCGGGGATGATCAGTTGTGATCTCGAGGAATTGGGGGCCGCGACCGCTGCCAGCACCGTCAACGGGCAGTTTGACATTCGCAAGTGGGGCCGGGACGGGATCCGACAAATCACTCCCCTGTGGCTGCTCAAATACCTCCCCAACATGCTGGCCTGCCATATCGGGATTATCCACGACATTCAGGGCCCAAGCAATACGATCACCTGCGCCGAAGCCTCCGCCCATCTGGCGATCGGCGAAGCGGCCCAGATCGTGGCCCGCGGCAGCGCCGACGTCGCCCTGACGGGAGCGGCAGAGGCCAAAGTCAACATGATGGTGATGCTCCGGCAGGATCTGGTCAAACGGACCGTGACGGGCCGCAACGACACGCCCGAAACCGCGTGCAGACCCTTCGACACCGATGCCGCCGGTTCGGTTTTCGGCGAAGGAGGCGGCGTCCTCATGCTTGAATCGCTCGATCACGCCAGGAATCGCGGAGCGAAAATCCTGGCGGAGGTGGCCGGAATCGGCCAAAGCCACAACATTAACCCGGCGTATGCCAGGATGGAGCCGGACGGCGCCGGAATTCGGATCGCCGTCGAGAAGGCGATGGCGGATGCCGACATCGGTCCGGACGAGCTCGACCTGATCATCCCGCATGGGACGGGGGTTCCGAACGACGATCTGGCGGAGGCCAGGGCGCTCGAAGCGGCCTTGGGTTCGGCGCTCAACCGAATTCCTGTTTGGCCGACCAAGAGCATGCTCAGCACCACAGGGGCAGCCGCCGGAGCGATGGATGTCATCGCGGCCGTGCGAGCCATGAACCGCCGGACGATTCCGCCGGCGAAGAATTTCGCAAAACTCGCGAAGGGATGCAATCTGAATATTGTGACGCAGCGGCGGGACGGCGCGATCCGCTACGCCCTGTGTTGCAGCCACACCTTCGGCGGGCAAACTGCGGCCGTTGTGCTCAAGGCCTTTGAGGGGGATGCGACAAAGTAGATGAGAACGCCCAACACACAGGAACGCGTCGTCATCACGGGGATGGGCGTCGTCTGCCCGCTGGGCCATGATGTGGACACCCTCTGGCAGGCGCTGCTCTCCGGCCGAAGCGGGGCCGGCAAGACGACGATTTTCGACGCTTCGACATTTCCCACGACGTTCGACGCCGAGGTGAAAGGCTACGACTTCCACAAGCACATCCGGCATCCGGAACTGCACGAAGGGTGCAGCCGCGGATCTGGTTTTGTCCTTGGAGCCGCCGCCCAGGCTTGTAGGCAGGCGGGCATCGAGGTGGAAACGATCGAGCCGGTCGACGGCATCGATCGTACTCGCGTGGGAATCTACCTGGGCGCGGGCGAAGGTTCGCTGGACAACGATTCTTTTTTCGCCAGCATCATCGCCGGCTGGGACGCCAAGCAACAACGGATGGTATGGTCTCGCAGCAACCGCATGGCGGTGGAAAGAATGACCGCCGTACGGGAGCTTGAGCAGGAGCCAAACATGGCGGCAGGCCATACGGCGATGCTCATAGGGTCCCGAGGGCCCGTGCGAAGTTGCCTGACGGCTTGCGCCGCCAGCACACAGGCCGTGGGCGAGGCGACGATGCTGATTCGCCGCGGCCAGGCCGACATCATGATCGCCGGCGGGGCGCACTCGATGATCCATCCCCTGGGGATCACCGGGTTCAACTTGTTGACCGCCCTGTCGCAGAGAAATGACAGTCCCGAGACGGCTTCCCGCCCGTTCAGCGCCAGTCGGGATGGTTTCGTCATCGGGGAAGGCGCAGCGATTCTGATTCTGGAGTCGCTGACCAGCGCCCGCAAACGCGGTATCCCGATCCTGGCCGAGGTGGCGGGCTACGGGAGCAGTTCCGATGCATTCCGCGTGACGGACATGCATGAGGAGGGCCGAGGCGCGGTTCTGGCAATGCGGGCCGCGTTGGCGGATGCCGGCCTGACGCCCCAGGACATCGACTACGTCAACACGCACGGTACGAGCACGGCGGAGAACGACTCGATCGAGACGCTGGCCATCAAGACCGTGTTCCAAGATCGGGCCAGGCAGGTCCCGGTCAGCAGCATCAAGAGCATGCTGGGGCATTTGATCGGAGCCGCAGGCGCAGCGGAGATCATCGCCTCTGTGCTGGCGATCCGGGACAACATCGTGCCTCCCACGATGAACCTGCACGATCCCGATCCGAAGCTTGATCTGGACTACGTCCCGAACGCGCCGCGGAAGATGCCGGTGAACACGGTGATGAAGGAATCCTTCGGTTTCGGCGGCCAGAACAACGTCGTGATCCTGAAACGATTCATCGAACTCTGAGATTTGAGATTTGAGATCTCAGAAGCAGCGAGGCAGAAGATTATGATCGATATCAAGCTCATCCGCGACAATCCGGATCTTTACATTCAAGCCGCAAAGAACAAGCGGATCGACGCCGACATTCAGAAGCTGTTGGACATCGACAGCCGGCTCAAGGACATCAAAACCCGGCTCCAGGACATCGCGACCGAAAAGAATCGGGTTGGCAAGTCGATCCCGAAGCTGTCGGGCGCCGAGCGAGAGACCGCGTTGGCGAATCTGGCGAGTCTGAAGCCTCAGGAAGAACAACTCGAGCAGGAGGCCAAGGTCCTGCAGCCTGAGTTTGACGCCCTGCTGCTGGAGGTGCCGCAGCCGGCCGATCCCGAGGTCCCTGTCGGCAAGGACGATACGGAGAACGTCGAGGTCCGTCGTGAGGGCGAAGTCCGGCCGTTCGGATTCGAGCCCAAAGACCACGTCCAACTGGGCGTGGCCCTGGGCATGATGGATATCGAACGAGGCGTCAGGCTGGCCGGCACGCGGAACTACTTCCTCAAGGGCGACGGCGCCCTGCTGCATTGGGCGGTCCTGCGATTCTCGGTCGATTTCATGGTCCAGCGGGGCTACACGCCCATGGTTGTGCCTCTGCTGATGCGGGATGAGGCGATGCGGGGAACCGGTTACTACCCCGGTTCCGAAGAGCAGACCTATCGCATGGAGCGGGACGAGCTGAATCTGGTTGGGACCGCCGAGGTTCCGCTGACGGCTTACCGCATGGGCGAGATCCTCTCCGAGGATGAGTTGCCGCTCAAGACCGTGGGGTTGTCGAGCTGTTTCCGGCGCGAAGCCGGAGCGGCCGGCAAGGACACCTACGGGCTCTACCGCATTCACCAGTTCGACAAGGTCGAACAGGTCGTGGTTTGCCGCAGCGACGTCGAGGAGAGCAACAAGTACCACGCGGAGATCCTGGCCAACTCCGAAGGCGTGATGAAGGCCCTCGGGCTCCCCTACCGCGTCGTGATCGTCTGCACGGGCGACCTCGGCCGCGGACAGGCCAAGAAGTACGACATCGAAGCCTGGATGCCCTCTCGGAAGAGCTATTCCGAGACGCACAGCGCCAGCAAGTTCCACGAGTTCCAGGCCCGCCGGATGAATCTCCGCTACAAGGACTCCAAGACCAAAAAGAACGTCTACTGCCACACGCTGAACAACACAGTGATCGCTTCGCCGCGCGTCCTGATTCCGTTGATGGAGATGTATCAGAACGCCGACGGCTCCATCACGATCCCCGAGGTGTTGCGGCCCTACATGGGCGGCAGGGACAAGATCGGCCCCTGCTGATCCGCCGGCGCCTTTGAAAGACCAGCTTTTCCGACTCCGGGACGTATCGTCACGGGCGAATGGTCTCTGTGCGTGCGGGAACGGAGTGCCCCGCGACATGCCCCTTGCGCAAAGTGATGATTCGCACAAAAAGAAACGCTGACCACCTCCCACGGATTGTCTCCAGTCCGCGAGAGATGGTCAGCGTCGTCATTGAGCATAGGGCGAGTGTCAATCCTCGTTGAGGCTCTGCTCCAGTTCCTCGGACATCTGGTTCAACTCGCCCTGGATCTTATCGAGTTTCTCCTTGGGCGTTTCAATTTCGGCCTTGGTCTTCGTCGACAGTTCCTCATCATCGACGACATAGGGCGTGATGAACACGATCAACTCGTTGTTTGCCTTTCTGACGTCGTTGTGCCGGAACAACCCTCCGAGCAGAGGCAAGTCGCCGAAGAACGGGACCTTTCTCTGGATCTTGCTGTCGGTCTGGAACAGGATGCCACCCAGCATGAGGGTCTGGCCGTTTTGGACGATCATGTTCGTCGTGCTGTTCATGACGCGTCTGTTCGGCTGGCCATTGGTTGAGTCGCCCGTCAGGTCGGACAGCAGCACGGTGACGACCATATCGACATTCTTCTCGGGCGTAATGCTGGGACGAACCGCGAGCGTCATGCCGACATCCTGATAGTCGTAGTTCTGCGTGCGGCTGATCCCCGTCTCCGACGTCGTGGAACTCGTCTGAAACGCGATCCTCTGGCCTTTGAAGAAGCTTGCCTCCTCGTTGTCCTCGGTCCACAACGACTGCTGATTGAGGATTTGGGCGTTGACCTTCTTGACCAGCAAGTCCACCAGGGCTGTGACGCTGGTTCCCGCTGAGACCGTGGCCGAGCCCCGTTCCTGAAGATACGTCAACTCGCCAAGGGTGGTCATGCCGTTCTCGCCGACCGAGAACACGTCGGCGGGATTCGACGACAACTGGAGCCCCAGGGAGGTCAGATCCTGATGGTCCACCTCAACGACGACAGCCTTCACCAAGACCTGCTTGCCCGGCACGTCCAAGTCGGAGATGGTCTGTCGGATGCTGTCCTGGAACTCCGGGGGGGCCAACACGAGAATCGACTTGCTCCTGGGGTCGGGAACGAACCGCACGCGTCCGATCACGTTGCTGATCGGTTCTTCGTCGTTCGACCGCCTCGCGCCGCTGGACCACCACGGCGTGTACTCGGATGTGTTGCCCTGATTGTTGTTGTTGCCTGAGTTGTTGTTGTTGTTTCTCGAGGTGCCCTGGCTCTGCGTGCCTGCGGTGTCCTCCATGGAGTACTGACCGATCCCCTGGGCGGTCCGGCGAATGCGGGCGTTGGTCCCGGGCTCGTTGAACATCGCGTTGAGCCGCTCCGCGAGGTCCTCCGTGTCGGCATACTTGATCTGCACGACGTTGGGGATCTCCGCCATCTCCTGCCGGTCGAGTTCATAGATGAGTTGTTCGATGATGGCGTACGCCTGCGGGATCTTGCTGATCACAATGATCTTCTTGGTTCCCGGCACCTCCTCGAACGTCAACTGGCCGTACAGGGGGCCGATGATCTTTTTCTTCTGATCCATCTCGTCGTAACCATACCACAACATGCGAATCAACGAACTGCCGCTGTCGGATTCCTCCGAGAAGAGCTTGCCCAACAGTTCCGCCATCTGGACGGGATCGGAATTCTTCAATTCGATAATCCGCGGCTTGACCTGTTCCACGTCCAGCGGAACGTCCCATTCCTTGATCTGCTCGCGGATTTTCACCATGTTCTCTGCCGAGGCAATTACGGTGACTTGGTTCATCGAGGGGTACGAAATCACCTTCACCGTTTCGCTGGGCTGGATGTTCCGATAGCGAGAGCTGCGATAGCCGTAGCTGTATGAAGTCCCGGATTGCGATTCGTACAACCCCTCCAGGTTCGTTTTGATCTGGTCGGGGTCGGCATGTTCGAGCTTGAAGACCTCCGTGAGGAATTGCCCGGGCATCACATCGACTTCCTGGATGAGCTTCTTGACCATCTCCCGCATGTCCGCCCGGCCGAAGATCATGATCTGCCGTGATTGCGACAGAGCCTGAACCAGAACGTT
>CALMMH010000362.1 GCA_937868145.1 uncultured Phycisphaerales bacterium | reverse complement strand
GAGATGCGATCGAGCAGTTGTTCGCGAGTCATGCGACGCCTGCCTTTCAGGAGAAGATCGCCAACCGGCGTGCCGCACCGTACGCCGCGGTCTGATGCGGCTCCGCTCACGGTCCAGGATACCCGGTGTGAGCGTCTTTTGCAGGGAATCCAATCGCTGGACGAACGGTGCCAAATCTTGTACGTTGTGCGTATGTTGGAGTTATCTGAGAATGTCTACAATCGCAGCCTGTCGCGCGAGGAGCCGAAGTTCAAGCTCTGGCGGTCGGCCGGGCTGATGCTGACGTATAAGTGCAACGCGGCCTGCGAGTTCTGCTACTATCATTGCTCGCCGGAGAAGGGCGGGCTCATGGCTGTCGAGACCTGCCTGGCGGCTTGGCGGTCTCTTCAGCTCATTGCCGGGCAGGGGGCCAAGGTTCACCTCACCGGCGGCGAACCCTTTCTCTATTGGGATCATCTCATCGAGATCCTTCGCAAAGCAGCTGAGCAGGGCCTGGGCGCCGTCGATCAGATCGAGACGAACGGTTTCTGGGCCACCGACGACCGGCTCATCGCGGAGCGTCTATCGATGTTGACCTCGCTCGGCGTGGAGCGGCTGAAGATCAGCGTCGATCCCTTCCACCAGGAATACGTGGACATCGAGCCGGTGGACCGACTGGCCTCGACGTCGCTAGAGATCCTTGGGCCCGACCGCGTCCAGGTCCGTTGGGAAGAGTACCTCAGCGAGCCGGCCGACATCCGGCGTCTGTCGCCGGTCGAGCGCGACCGGGCTTACGTTCTGGCCTACCACGAGTATCCCTTCCGCTTCACCGGCCGGGCGGCGGGGCACCCGGCGCACCTGCTGGCCTCCAAGCCCGCGGAGGACCTTGCGTTTTCGACTTGCCGGGCCGGATTCCTCGGGGCCAAGGGCGTGCATATCGATCCGTACGGGAATGTCTTCAGCGGGACGTGCAGCGGCATCATTTTGGGCAATGTCGGCCGGACGCCTCTGGAGGAGGTTTGGAAGGCATTTCATCCCGGCGACGGCGGCCCGATCGGAACTCTGTGCGAGAAGGGTCCTTGCGGCCTGCTCGAAGAGGCGAAGAGCCTGGGCTTTGAAGAGTTGCCGGCCTACGCGGGCAAGTGTCACCTGTGCACGCACGTCCGGCAGTTCTTCTTCGAAAACGGCCTCAAGCAGCCCGTCTTCGGCCCGACAGACTGCTACGCCTGAGTACGGACAAACACAGACCGCCACGGACCTTCACGGACGGCGCAGTCCATGTCCGTCGGTGCGAGTCCGTGTGGGTCCGTGAAACTCAGCCTTTTCTGGGAACGCGGCGAAGGATTCGCATCGTGAGATCAGTTCGCCGCGACGATGGCTTCCGGCAGCTTGAGCGTGCCTTCGTAGAGACTCCGGCCGACGATTACGCCGGCGACCCCGATGGGTTTGAGCTTGCGGATGTCCCCGACTTCCTTGACGCCGCCGGAGGCGATCACCGGCGTCTTGACGGCCTCCGCCAGGCTCGCGGTCCGTTCGATGTTCGGTCCGGTGAGCATGCCATCCTTGGCGATGTCGGTGTAGATGATCGCGGCCAGAGGCAGCTTGTCGGCCTTGGCCGCGAACTCCAGCAGGGGCTCGTGGCTGTCCTCCAGCCATCCGTGCGTGGCCACCATGGACCCGCGGGCGTCCAGGCCCAGGACGAGCTTGCCCTTGAACCGCAGCGTCATGTCGCGGAACCACTCGAAGTCGCTCACCGCCTTGGTGCCGATGATCACCCGCGAAACGCCCATGTCGAGCAGTTCTCGGACGGAGGCTTCGTCGCGGATGCCGCCGCCGACCTCGATCTTGAGCAGGCCCAGCTTGGCGATGGCGGTGATGCCGGCAGTGTTCATGGGCCGGCCGATCTTGGCGCCGTCGAGGTCCACGATGTGCAGCCACCGGGCGCCCTCGGCATGGAATTGCCGGGCCTGGGCGACCGGATCGTCATTGTAGGTGATCTGGCAGTCATACTGGCCCTGGATCAGGCGAACGCACTTGCCGGCGCGGAGATCGATGGCTGGGATCACATCCATGAGTCAGGTCCTTTGCAATTGACTATCGACGATTGACGATTTACCATGTGGCCTCGTGCGCAATCGTAAGGCGTACATCGGTAAATGTAAACCACAAATCGCTGGAGTTCGATGATGGACAGGCCAATTCTCGGTTTGGCGAGCCTTCTGGGGGCAATTCTCGCTGTTGTGGCGTTCGTGACGGTCGTGCCCGCTCGTGCGGCCGCCGCGGCCAGACCCGTGATCCTCGACACGGATATTTGCGACGACATCGACGACACCTGGGCGCTGGCCTTGCTGCTCAAGTCCCCCGAACTGGACTGCAAGCTGGTCGTGACCGCTGTGGGGGACACGCAGGCCAAGGCCAAGGTCGTGGCCAGGTTCCTCGAAAGAGCCGGGCGGACGGACATCCCCGTCGGCGTCGGGGTCAAGCAGAGCGACGGCCCGCACCGGCAGTTGGGTTGGGTGAAGGACTACGATCTGACCTCCTATCCCGGCCCGGTTCACAAGGACGGCGTGCAGGCTCTGATCGATACGATCATGAATTCGCCCACCCGTGTGACGCTGATCGCGCTGGGGCCGCTGCCCAACATCGGCGAGGCCCTTCGACGCGAGCCGCGGATCGCCGAAAAGGCGGATTTCGTCGGCATGCACGGCAGCGTCTTCATCGGCTACGGCGGCAAGGCGACGCCCGACGCGGAGTACAACGTCGTGAAGGACGTCGAGGCCGCGAGGAAGACTTTCACAGCCGCATGGCCGATGACGATCACGCCGCTGGACACCTGCGGTCTGGTCGAGGTCGACGGCCCGAAGTACCAGACCCTGCTCAAGTGCGACAGCGCCATCGTTCGCAGTCTGCTGGAGAACTATCGCCTGTGGTATCTGGACGGCCTGAAGGACCGCAAGGATCTCGACGAAGCCGCCCGCAACCGTCTCACAGACGAGAAACTCAGTCACAGCAGCACGACTTTGTTTGACACCGTCGCGATCTATCTGGCCGTCAACCGGGATCTGGTCGAGATGAAGGAAGTGCCTCTTCGCGTCACGGACGACGGCTTCACTCGCGTCGAGGCCGGCGCCAAGACGGTCAACTGCGCCGTGAAGTGGAAGAACCTCGACGGCTACGAGACCTGGCTCGTCGAGAGACTGACAAAGAATTGATGATGGATAATTAGTGATTGATGATTGAGTTTCGCGTTTCGCTGCGGATCTCAAATCGTAAATCGTAAATCGTAAATCGTAAATGGTAAATGGTAAATCGTAGATAGTCGATTAAAGGGGTCCTGCCATCGCAGACGAATCAGCTCCCATCGTGGTGGTCGGCAGCTCGAACATGGACCTGGTCGTCAAGTCGCCGCGGATTCCCGTCCCGGGCGAGACGATCCTGGGCGGCGAGTTTCTCATGGTCGCCGGGGGCAAAGGGGCCAACCAGGCGGTGGCCGCCGCCAAGCTCGGGGCCAAGGTGTTCTTTGTGGCCCGCCTGGGCAACGATCTGTTCGGCCGCAAGTCCCTGGACAATTTCCGGCTGGAGGGCCTGGACGCGACCTATGTTTCATTGACGTCCGACGCCCCCTCGGGAGTGGCGTTGATCGCGGTGGACCACGCGGGCAACAACGCGATCGTGGTCGCTCCCGGCGCCAATGCCAGGCTTTCGCCCGAGGACGTCCGGCGGGCCGAGGCTCAGATCCGATCGGCCGGAGCGGTCGTCGCGCAGCTCGAAGTGCCGATGGCGGCCGTGCAGTGCGCCGCGGAGATCGCCCGGGATGCGGGCGTCCCCTTCCTCCTGAACCCGGCCCCGGCCCAGTGGCTCAGTCCGGCGCTGTTGGGCAAGGTGTCCGTCATGACGCCGAACGAGACCGAGGCCCGGATCCTGACGGGAGTCGACGTGGTCGACGCCGCCTCCGCCCGCAGGGCTGCGGAGTTGCTCCTCAGCGCGGGAGTCAAGGCGGTCATCATCACCCTGGGCTCCAAAGGGTTTCTGCTGGCCGAGGGAAATACGACCGAGCTTGTCCCGGCGATGGAGGTCAAGGCCGTCGACACGACCGCGGCGGGCGACGCCTTCATCGGCAGTCTGGCCGTCGGCGTGGCGCAGGGCCAGAGTCTTCGCGAGGCGGCCCTGTTCGCCAATCGCGTGGCGGCGTTTTCCGTGACCCGGCTGGGCGCCCAGACGTCGATGCCCACGAGGAAAGAACTGGAAGAATTCACCGCGTCCTGTGGATGAGTCCAAGGAGAATGGAATGAACCATACCAGAGTGTCGATGTGTCGAAAGGGAATGTTGCTGGTGCTCGTGGTCGCGACGGCCCTCGGCGGCTGCAAGAAGCAGGACGACAGGCCGAAGGTCGTGCTCCTGATGAAGTCGCTGGCCAATGAGTTCTTCAAGACGATGGAGGACGGAGCCCTCGCCCACCACAAGCAGCGCGAGGCCGAGTACTCGCTGAAGGTCGTCGGCATGAAGAACGAGACCGACGTGGCCGAGCAGATCCGCAACGTCGAGCTGACCATCGCGCAGGGCGCCGACGCCATCGTGATCGCCCCGGCCGACTCCAAGGCCCTCGTCGCGGTCTGCAAGAAGGCGATGGACGCCGGCATCATCGTGGTCAACATCGACAACAAGTTCGACGAGGAGGTCCTCAAGGACAAGGGCGTCAAGATCCCGTTCGTCGGGCCGGACAATCGCAAGGGCGCCAAGCTGGCCGGCGTGTACCTGTCCACGAGGCTCCAGTCCGGCGACAAGGTCGCGATCATCGAGGGAGCTCCCAACGCGTACAACGGCATCCAGCGGAAGATGGGCTTCGATGAAGCCATGATCGGCAGCAACATGAACATCGTCAGCTCGCAGACGGGCTACTGGGAGACGGACAAGGCCCAGCCGGTCGCCGCCGGGCTGATCAACGAGCATCCCGATCTCAAAGCGATCCTCTGCGCCAACGACAGCATGGCCCTGGGCGCGGTCACCGCGGTGAGGGAAGCGGGCAAGACCGGCGCGATCCACGTGATCGGGTTCGACAACATCGCCGCGGCCAGGCAGCTCCTCAAGGACGGCAAAATCCTGTGCACCGTCGATCAGCATGCGGACCAGCTCGCGACGTACGGCATCGAGTACGCGCTGGAAATGCTCAAGACCAAGGCCCAGCCGGCCGACAAGGAGACCCCGGTCGATCTGGTCACGGCGGAATTGCTGTAGCCGACTTGCATGGACCGGCACCGACGAACACGGACCGCCACTGACGCGGTCGTCCGTGAGGGTCGGTGGCGGTCCGTGCGGGTCCGTGTTCTTTCGGGGCCAAGTCCATGACCGACAAGCTGCTCGTCGCAACCGGCATCGCCAAGACCTTTCCGGGCGTTCAGGCCCTTCGGCAGGTGGATTTCGACCTGCGGGCCGGCGAGGTCCACGCCCTGGTGGGCGAGAACGGGGCCGGCAAGAGCACGCTGACGCGGATCCTCTCCGGCCTGGAGCATCCCGACGCCGGACAGATGGCCCTTGCGGGCCAGGCCTACGCGCCGCGGTCCCGCGCCGACGCCGAAGCTCTGGGCGTTCGCATGGTCATGCAGGAACTCAACCTGGTCGGCAATCTGACCGTCGCGGAGAATATTTTCATCGAGCGGCTGCCCAGCCGGCTGGGGTTCATCAACTACCGCAAACTCCACGCATCCGCACGAGAGGCCATGGCCCGGGTCGGTCTGGACGATGTCGATCCCGGCACTCCCGTCAAGGCCTTGGGTGTCGGCCGCCAACAGATGGTCGAGATTGCCGCAGGATTATCTCGTCAATGTCGGGTCCTGGCTCTCGACGAGCCCACGGCCTCGCTGACCGACAGCGAAGTGGAGCGTCTCTTCGCCCAGATCCGCAGGCTCCAGGCCGAGGACGTCGGGATCCTTTACATCTCGCATCGCATCGAGGAGGTGCTGAGCATCGCCGACCGCGTCACCGTCCTTCGCGACGGCCAGATCGTGGGAACGCAGGCGGCCAGGGACGTCGGGCCGGAGGCGGTCATCCGCATGATGGTCGGCCGGGATTTGGGCGACGAATGTCTTGCTCCCTGCGGTCCCAGAGGGGCGATTGCCCTCCGTGTCTCTGAGCTCAACTGCGGCCTCCGGGTCCGGGACGTTTCTTTCGAAGCTTTTCGCGGCGAAGTTCTCGGCGTCGCAGGGCTCATGGGCTCCGGCCGGACCGAGACCATGCGGGCGATCTTCGGCGCCGATACGCCCGACTCCGGCGAAATCTATCTGCACGGCCGCCAGGAGCCGGCCCGCATTCGAAGGCCCAGCGATGCGGTCCATCAGGGAATTGCCCTGTTGACCGAGGACCGCAAAGAGCAGGGCCTGTTCCTGTCCCTGCCGATCCGGGCGAACATCTCCATCACGAAACTGACGGCGCTGAGCCCGCTCGGTTGGATTCGCTCGGCCCGCGAGCGACAGGTCACGCGTCAGTACGCCGAATCGCTGGGAGTCAAGTGCTGGTCCGTCGAGCAGAGGGTCGGTCAACTCAGCGGCGGCAACCAGCAGAAGGTCGTCATCGCCAAGTGGCTGTACCGCGACTGCGACATTCTGATCTTCGACGAGCCGACCCGGGGGATCGACGTCGGAGCCAAGTTCGAGATCTATCGCATGCTCGCGGACTTGGCGGGCCAGGGCAAAGCCATTCTCCTGGTGTCCTCGGACCTCAAGGAGCTGATGGCGGTTTGCAATCGGATCCTCGTGATGTCCGCCGGGAGAGTGGCGGGGACGTTCGAGCGGAGCGACTGGAGCCAGGAAGCCATCATGAACGCCGCGTTCAGCGGATACGTCCAGACGTCGGGAGGCGCCGCCGCACATGACTGATGAGTTGAAAAACAGGAACATCCGTGGGCTGATCGCCGATTACCTGGGTATGACGATCGCATTGATCGTGCTGATCGGAGTCTTCAGCTTCTCGGCCGACAACTTCCTCACGCAGGCCACGTTCCGGACCCTCGCCAACCAGATCGCCGACATCACGATCGCCTCGGTGGGGATGACGTTCGTGTTGATCATCGCCGGGATCGACCTGTCGATCGGCTCGGTGATGGCGCTGGCCGGCGCGGTCCTGGGCATCGCGGTGGTCAACTGGGGCGTGCCCCTGGCGCTGGGCTCGATCCTGTGTCTCTTGGTGGGGCTCTTCTGCGGAGCCGCCAACGGCCTGATTATCATTCGTTGGACGCTGCCGTCTTTTATCGTGACGCTCGGGATGCTCGAAGCGGCCCGCGGCGCCGCCTATCTCGTGACGGATTCCCGCACGATCTACATTCCTTCGATCGAGGTCCTCGCCGATCCGGTGGCCTGGGGTCTGTCGGCGCCGTTCTTTGTCGCGATCGCGATGGTCGTTGTGGGCCAGTTGGCTCTGTCCCGCACGGTGTTCGGACGCTACCTGATCGCCATCGGCACGAACGAAGAGGCGGTCCGTCTTTCGGGCATCGATCCTCGCCCGTACAAGCTGGCGGTCTTCGCGCTGGCAGGCTTCCTCTCGGCAGTAGCGGCGGTGATTCAGACGGCCCGCATGTCCTCGGCGAACCCGAACACAGCCATCGGCTTCGAGTTGCAGGTGATCGCCGCCGTGGTGATTGGGGGCACCAGCCTGATGGGCGGCCGCGGCTCGGTCGTCCGATCGTTCTTCGGCGTCCTGATCATCGCCGTCCTCGGCGCGGGCCTGGCCCAGGTGGGAGCCCAGGAGTATACCAAGCGTCTGATCACCGGCTGCGTCATCGTGGCCGCGGTGATCCTCGACCAGTATCGTCACCGTGCCCGTCGAGCTGCATCGCGGCGCTGAACCGGCGGTCCGCGCCTGCGTAGTCCTAGTGCTTGCGGGTTGTGAACGTCCACGGAAGTCCGTCCCGCGAGGTCCGCAGCCGGACATAGTTGCACTGTTTTCACATAATTCAAGAAATCGCGGCTTGACAGGGCGGCGGTCAGGAACAATAATGGGAGTGCAATAAGAACCCGTGTGTGTGGAGGTACTGACCATGCGTCTGGTACTAAAACAGAAAGACGGCGAGACGAGGGAGTATCAATTCACTCAGGGTCCCATTGAGATCGGACGAGCCGCGGATTGTCAGGTCTTCCTGCCCGATCGGACGGTTTCCAAGCGGCACGCGGTCATCGCCTGCAATGGAGATGGATGTTGGCACGTGCAGGACCTCGAATCGGCCAACAAGACCTATCTCAACGGCGAACCGGTCCACCAGGCTCCCATCAAGACCGGCGATTCCATTCGCATCACGGATTTCGTGATCGAGATCAGCCTGGAGGGGGCCGCGTCTGCAGCCCACCCCGAGCAGTTCGAGGACACGCTGAATCTGGAAGCAGGGTTGGCGACGCCGCTCCATGAGACGGTCGTTCGCAAGCCCGACGCCGGCCACGCCCCTGCGATGCGGTTGCCGGCCAAGAGGCTGTCCGACTTCTCCCATGCGTGTGACTCCATTTGCCGATCGAAGAATCTGGAGGACCTGCTGACGACGATGCTGGGCATTTGTCTCAAGCAGTTCGGTGCGTTCCACACTTGGTGTGCGCTGCGGGAACAACCCAGCGGGCCCATGACGTACCACGCCGGCAAACGACGAGACGGCGTGGCTGTGGAAATCACCGAATTGAAGCTGGCCGACAAGATCAACCAGGCCGTCGAGCGAGGGCAATCGCTGGTCATGCCCAGGGTGTCGGCCGACGTGGAGGAGAACGCGAGAATCCGCTCGGCGCTGATCGCCGCGATCAGCGGTCCCGCCGGCTGTTACGGCGTCGTCTACATCGACAACGCCATGATTCACGATCACTATACCCTCGGGGATTTGGATTACCTGATGCTGATCGCCGCGCACACCGCTGCGGTGCTGAGCAGACTGCTGACGTAGAGACTCGGATTCAGGCGGAACCGCCCGGCGGCGACAGAACGCGGCCCTTCAATCCAGGTGAAAGAGCCGTCCCCAGAGCAGGGTTCGAAAGACATTAGAGTAGTCGTCCGTCCAGACTCCCCGGCTTCGTTCCGATTCCAGCTCACGCCAAATTCCGTAGGGGGCCAACGGATCGAGGTCCTGGAGGTTGTGGGTTACAGCCACCCACGTCGAGGCCGAGGCGCCTTTCCTCTTTTCGTCTTCGGTCGGCTCGTATTCCTGAATCCGACCGGCCAGGCTCGCGTCTTCGACCAGATTCGCCACCACCGGCGCCAGGTCCAGATACCGATTGGAGATGTGCAGCAGGGCGATTCCGTCGGGCGTGAGTTTCCGCATGTACAAAGCCAGAGCCTCGCGGGTCAGCAGGTGGACCGGGATCGCGTCGGAGCTGAATGCATCGAGAATCAGCAGATCGAAAGTCCCGTCCGCCGTCTTGGCCAGGTTCAGCCGTCCGTCGCCGATGACGACGTCCACCCCTTCGCCGCACACCTCCAAATAGCGGAACAACTTCGGATCGCGGGCGATCCGTTCCATGACGGGATCGACCTCGAAAAAGGTCATGGTCCGCCCGGGCTTGTGATAGCAGCTCGTGCTGCCGGTCCCCAGGCCGATGACGCCGACGTGGTTCACGCCGCCCCGGATGTTTATCCGATCGAAGATCTGCCAAAGCGGGCTTCCTCGCACGTAATAGGTTCTGGGCGTGCGCAGCTCGTTGGGATCCATGCACTGGTCGCCGTGAAGGATGTTGCCGTTGTAAAGCCAGTGCTCGTTGCCCGCGCGGTTGGTGCAGACCGTGTAAAGGCCGAAGAAGCTTCGCTCGCGGTGGAGCTGGCGGTTCATGTCGTCGAAGTGAATCGCTGCAAACAGGATGGCGGCGAAACCCAGCGTCAGGCGGAGCGGGCGGTTATGGAAGCTGTACAACGCAACGGCGGTGATGCCGTAGAACAAGATCGGGCCTTTGGGACCGACGTCGAAGATGTCCAAACGCGTCCAGGCCAGCAGGTACAGCGAGATCAGGACTGCCGGCAGGGCAAAGTCGAGCAGACGTCGGAACTGTCCGCCTCGGCCGATCTCCGGACGCAGGAGGCACGCGAGCGTCAGGATCAGCGGGTATTCCAGGATGGAATCGAACGCCAGCGGCGCGATCAGCGAGCAGAAGACGCCGCCGAGCAGTCCGCCGAAGGACATCCAGAGGTAGAATTCCGTGAGGTGTTCGGTCGTGGGCCGGCGGCGGACCAGTTCGCCGTGACAGACCATGGCCGTCAGAAACAGCGCCGCCAGGTGCAGCGTCAGGAGCAGCAGGTCGTTCTCCCCGAAGTAGATCGCCAGCAGGGCGAAGATCCAGACCTGGAGCCAAAGCATCCAGCTATGCCGCAGAATAGGCCGGCGGGAAAAGACGATGATGAAGCTCAGCAGATACAGCGACAGCGGCACGACCCACAGGAACGGCGCCGCGGCGACGTCGGTGGTGATATGCTGCGTCACCGCCAGCAGCAGAGCCGAGGGCACGAACGCCAACCCCACCCACCGCGCCCGGCGGCTCCAGGAGATTCTTTCATGAAATGTGTCGACCGGGCCGGTCGCTTCAACGGCAGGCAGGATTTCCTCGACTGCGGAAGATCGCAGTCTGCGTCTGGCGACCCAGAGACTGACGGCGCAGAGCACGACGGTGATCGCCAGCAGCAGGTAGCCCGCGGTCCACGCGCGGCTCTGGAGCATCAAACCCAGTTGGGGTTCGATGAGCACGGGATACGCCAGGAGAGCGATCAGTCCGCCGGCGTTGCTGGAGGCGTAGAGGAAATACGGGTCCGAGGCCCGCGGATGGTCCGAGCGGGAGAACCACCGCTGCAACAACGGCGCGGTGGCCGAGACGGCGAAGAACGGCAGGCCGATGGAGACGGTCAAAAGGGCGATCAGCCAGGGAACCGGATGTGTGCTCGCGGTGACGGCTTCCTGCCATGCCACGTGCACGGGCAGGCACAGGAGGCCCGCCGCAAGAACGCCCGTGTGGATGAGCACCTGTTGTCGCAGGGTCTTGACCCGCGAGAGGAGGTGGGCGTAGAGATAGCCGACCAGCAGCACGGCCTGGAAGAACATCATCGCCGTGTTCCAGACGGCCGGCGTCCCGCCCAGCAGGGGCAGGATCATCTTCGTGAACATCGGCTCGATGGCGAACAGCAGCAGCGAGCCCAGGAAGAGCGCGACGCAATGGAGCAGCACGACCGTCGTTCCGCTCCGCGAAAGAGCGGGCGAATCCGCGAGATCGCCCAGGTCGATATGAAGATCGTTTTCCGACATCCGGTTCCGGACAAATCGATTCAACGTTCACCGCCACCGCGGGGATCCACGCGACGGTCCGTGCGCACAAGTGAGCACTGTATTGCCCGTGGGCAAACGCGTCAAGTGGGAAGCGCCGAAGGGAGCCGTGCGGGGGCGACTCCATTTCGTGGGGTCGGCGTTTTTCTTGAGGGTGGCATCCTCAAGCCCCCGGGGCTTGGGGATGGCCTGACCCGCGCAGGGAGCCGGTTCGCATTCGACCATCCCC
>CALMMH010000361.1 GCA_937868145.1 uncultured Phycisphaerales bacterium | reverse complement strand
CGGCGGTCAACTTGAGCCAGTCGTCGACGCCGCCCAGGACCCCGAACCACAGGAGCACGAAAACCGCCTTCTGCACGAAGGGATTGTTGAGCTTGGCCCAGAGCAGGGTGCTGATGATCGTCGAGGACAGGATGATCAGGCCGCCCATGGTCGGCGTGTTGGCTTTTTCCTTGGTCAGCTCGTTGAGGGCCGCATGGTGGAACTCGGGCCGGTCGCCGATTTTCATCCGCATCAGCCAGCGGATGATCCGCGGGCCGACCAACAACGCAATCGCCAGGCTCGTCAGAATCGCGATGACCGAACGGAACAGGATGTGCTGGTACGCATAGAAATGCAGCGTATCCGAGAAGAAATCACTGAAGTACCGCAACAAATGGTAGAGCATCCTGTCTCCAAATCGTGGTCTGTGAAGCGCGCCTGTGGCGGCGGGCAAGTCCTATGGGTCCTATTCGTCCCCTGCGTCCTATTCGTTCGAAGGGATAGGACTTATAAGACCAATAGGACGTATGGGACTCACTCACGCCCCCTGACGCAGCGCCTCGACCACGCGTTCCAACCGGGCCGTCCTTGAGCCTTTGACCAGTATTATATCGTCTTCTCGGACGAATTCCTGCACATGGCTACAGGCGGACAGGGTATCGTCGAAGCACAAAGTCTGCAAGTCCTGCCGCGATGTCTTTCTCGCCGCTTGCGCCGCGGTTTTTGGGGGCTCGCCGACCGCCACGAACAGATCGACGCCGGCCTGGGCCGCCGCAACGCCCAGCTCGGCGTGCAACGACTGGCTCTGGGGGCCCAATTCGCCCATATGGCCGCAGATGAAGACCAGCCGTCGGCCGCGATTGGCGTCGCAGCACGAGCGGAGATTGTGCAGCATCGCCAGGGCGTTCTTCATCGAGGCGGGATTGGCGTTGTAGCAGTCGTTCAGGATGGTCAGCTTGCCGACCTGGAGGGTCTCGGCCCGCATCGATACGGCCGGAAGGTCCTCAACGGCCTTGGCGAAGTCGTCCGCCGACAGGCTGAACTGGTCGCAAACCGCCCAGGCCGCCAGAGCATTGTCGACATTGCCCGGTCCGGGCAGCGGTAAGCGAACGGACCTGCCCTCGATCGTGAACGTGCTGTGATCGCCCGAGCAGATGATGTCCTGAGCGCGATAGCGGGCGTTGGGAGCCTTGCCGAACGTGCGGAAGGGCCGTCCCAAGGTTTGACAGGTGGCCACGAGAGGTTCGATGTCTCCATTGATGATGAACACGCCGCCGGCCCGAAGGCCCTCGGAAATCGAGAGCTTCTCGCGGACGATCGTCGCCAGGTCGCCGAACCCCTCCAGATGGGCCGGGTGGGCGTTGGTCACCACCGCCACGTCCGGCAGGGCGATTCGCGTCAGCTCGGCGATTTCGCCGGGGTGGTTGGCGCCCAACTCGGCGATGATCACCTGATCCTGGGGCTTGGCGGCCAGCAGGGTCAGCGGCAGGCCGATGTTGTTGTTGAAGCTCTTCTGGGCTTGATGGGTGCGGATACGTTTGCTCAGGACGTGGTGGACGATCTGGCGGGTCGTGGTCTTGCCGACCGACCCTGTAATGGCCACAACCTTGAACGGATTCATCTGTCGGTACGCGCGGGCGAGGTCGCCGAGCGCCCGAACGGTGTCCGGCACTCTCAGGATCGGCCCCGCGGCGTCAGGCGCATCACGGCTCACCACGGCGCAGGCCGCGCCTTTCTGTAGGACCTGGGCCACGTAATTGTGGCCGTCGAAGTTCTCGCCGGCGATGGCAAAGAAGCAGTCGCCGGGCTGGACGGTGCGGGAGTCCGTGCTGATGCCTGTAATATCGTACGCCTTGGCTCCTGCCTTGCCGGGGCCGGATCGTCCTGCGACGACCGCCCCGAAGATCTGGGCCAGGGTTTCTATCGAGATGGGCTGCATTGTCTTTCTCTCAGACACTGTCGGGCAATGTCCTGGTCGCTGAAGTCGTGTTTCTCAGTGCCGATGATTTGATAGGTTTCGTGCCCCTTGCCGGCCAACAGCACGATGTCGCCGGAGCGGGCGTTCGAGAGGGCTAACTCGATGGCCTTTCTTCGGTCGGCTTCGACGGTGATTCGGTCGGAGCCGGGATCTTCGAAACCTGTAATGATCTCGCCGATGATGGCGTCGGGGTCTTCGGTTCGCGGGTTGTCGCTGGTGACGACGATCGTGTCGGCCAGTCGCTCGACCACTTTGGCCATTCGCGGCCGCTTCGTCCGGTCGCGGTCGCCGCCGCAGCCGAAGAGGACCGTGAGCCGACCGCGGCACAACGGCCGCAGCGTGGTCAAGACGTTCTGCAGCGCGTCGTCTGTGTGGGCGTAATCGACCAGGACCGCGATCCCGTTGTCGGCCACTTTTTCCAGGCGGCCGGGAACTCCTTGGAGCGAGGACAACCCGGCGGCTACAGCGTCCAGATCCATTCCGGCGGCCAGGCACAACCCGCCGGCGGCCAGGTGATTCTCGACATTGTGCCGGCCGAGAAGCGGGGTTTTGACCTTCGCCGTCCGACCCTGGTGCTCCAGCGTGAACTCCGTCCCCGCGATGGTCATGGACTGGACGCGAGCGGTCAGATCCGCCGCTTCGTCGATGGCGTACCAGCAGACGCGGGCCTTCGTCGCTTGGGCGATCCAGTTCGACTGCGGGGCCTGCTTGTTCAGCACCGCGGTCGCCTCCGGGGCCAACGTGGTGAACAGCCGGGTCTTGGCGGCCAGGTAGTTCTCCACGGTCACGTGGTAGTCCATATGATCGCCGGTCAAATTCGTGAAGGCTGCGGCGCGGAAGGTCACTCCCGCCAGGCGGTCCTGCGACAGCGCGTGGCTGCTGGCTTCGATGACCATGTGCGTGGCGCCGCCGTCGACCATGCGTTTCTGGGCATCGGCGATGGTCAGGCAGTCCGGCGTCGTCAAGGAGGATGTCGTCGCGCCCGATCCGGTGTCGTAGACCACGGTTCCCATCAGGCCGCACTTGTGGCCGGCCGACTCGACGCAGGCGCGGACCAGGAAGGTGACGGTCGTCTTGCCGTTGGTCCCGGTGACGGCCAGGCAGGTCAACCGGTTGCTGGGATTGCCCTGGGAGGCTTGGGCCAGCAGGCCTGCCGCGACGGACGGGCTCTCGACGGGAACGAAGACCGCATCGCCGGGTTTCGTACGGGCGGGTTTGAAACCCGCCCCCACAGGGGATGATTCCGACGCGGTGCGGTCGTCTTCGCACACGATGTATCGAGCGCTTTTGGCGATGGCCTGATCGATGAACTGCCGACCATCGCAGGAAGCGCCTTTGATGGCGACAAAGACGTCGCCGGGCTGCACTTTGCGCGAATCGATCCGGACGGAGATCGCCGGATCGGAAGAGACTACACTCAGTAACTCATCCAACCTCATGTTGTGGCATCCTATACGAGGAATCGGGCAAGAGCATCCATCTCCTGCGGGTTTGTCATTGTACGCTGGACCGCGAGGCTGTGCAACAGGGCAGAGCCATGCGTTTCGTCCTTGGTAGTATCGGCAGGCGGGGAGATTTCGGATGAAAAACGGCTGCGAGAAAGCATTGAGGAGGAAGACAGCAGAACGGCGTTTACTGCCTAGGGGGTTTCCAGCAGGATAAGCCCGTTGCAGGGATTGATGACCGCGTAAACGCGGTACTCCGAACGAGCCTCACCTGCTGCTCGCGCCGCCATAGGCGATCTGCGCCAGTCCGTAGAGCCCTTCCCCGTTTCTGCTGGAAGCCCCCCAGGTGGTAAACGCATTCGGATCGTGCCTCTTGGCACGATATTCCCCTGGTGTACCGAGGCGCCCCTTGAATCCTTCTCGCGCAGATCGTAGGATGGTTGTGCCGGGCCGAAGGATAGGGCAACGCAGGCGTGCGACCCGAGCGTCGAGCCCGGCGGCTATACGGCAGGGGGTTCGGTATCCGCCGGGCCCTTTCCGACCCCGCTGATAGCCCAGAAGCGAAAACGCATTGAGTCCTCCGTACACATCGTCGTAGGGAGATGGAAGGAATCGCCGAATGATGCGTCGCGGTTATTGTGTGGGTCTGTTCTTGCTGACGGTCGTCTGCGCCCCGGTTCTGGCCGAGAAGGAGACGGACTATCTGGCCGTCTTCATGGAGGGCAAGAAGGTCGGGTACTCCGTCCACACTCGCAGCGTGAAAGATGGAAAGGTCACCACGCGCGAGAAGGTGAGCATTACGATCAGCCGGATTGGGATCCCGGTGACCATCGAGATGACCGAAACAAACGTCGAAACCACCGACGGCAAGCCCCTGCGGTTCGAGTCCATTCAGCTCCTGGGCGCCGTGACGATGAAGGTCTCCGGCGTCGTGAAGGATGGCGCAGTCGATATGGTGTCGAGCCAGTTCGGTGCCGAGCAGAAGAGCACGATGCCGTGGCCGCAGGGGGCCCTCATGTCCGAAGGCCTGCGTCTGCTGACGCTCGAGAAGGGGTTCGCGCCCGGCGTGGAGTACTCGGCGAGCATCTTCAGCCCGGGCGTCGTGCAGGCTGTGACCGCCAAAGTCTCGATCAAAGATAAGAAGGATGTGGACCTGCTGGGCCGCGTCGTGAAGCTGACGGAAGTGATCACCTCGATGAGCATGCCCGGGGCTGGGAACGTGGTCACCACGAGCTACGTGGACGACGAGATGCGGACGCTCAAGAGCGTCGTGCCCATGGCCGGCATGGTGATCGAGATGGTCGATTGCCCGAAGGAGTTCGCCCTGGGCAAAAACGACGTCCTGGACATGATCGACAAGATGTTCGTCAAGAGCCCCGAGACCATCAAGGACGTCCATTCGACCGCCGCGATCACCTACACGCTCAACCCGGGCCAGGTCTCTGACCTCACGCTCCCCACGACGGACAACCAGAAGGCCACGCGGACGCCGGAGGGCAAAGTGGTTCTGGAAGTGCGGCCGGTGGCGGCTCCGGCCAGCGCCGAGTTCCCTTACAAAGGAAGCGATCCCGCGTTGCTCGAAGCGACCCAGCCAACGCGGTTCCTGCAAAGCGACAACGAGCAGATCGTGGCTTTGGCTCGTAAGGCTGTCGGCGACACGAAGGATGCGGCCGAAGCAGCCCGGCGGATCGAGGCCTTCGTCGCGGACTACATCGACAACAAGAACCTGTCCGTGGGGTATGCCTCCGCGGCCGAGGTGGTCGAGAGCCGCCAGGGCGACTGTTCGGAGTTCGCGGTCCTGACGGCCGCGATGTGCCGTGCGGTCGGAATCCCGTCGCAGGTTGTGGTCGGCGTTGCGTACGTGGAGGATTTCGGCGGCCGGCAAGGCTTCGGCGGCCACGCCTGGACCCAGGCGTATATCGGCGGCAAGTGGATCGGCCTGGACGCCGCCTTCAAGAGCAGCAGTCGCGGCGGCTACGACGCCGGCCACATCGCCCTGGCGGTCGGCAACGGCGAGCCCGGCGACTTCTTCAACATGGCCACCGCCCTCGGTCAGTTCCAGATCGAGAAGATCGAGATCGAGCGGACCAAGTGACGGCGTAGGTACTGGCTGCACAATTGACGCAGCTCGAACCTGCGCAGATTCATCCCTCCATCGGATGAAGGAGAGCGAAAGTGGGAGACTATGCACGAGGAGCGAGAGGTCAGAGAACACCGGCTCGACAGTTGGGAGAGCTTCAAGACAAAGATCGCCGACATTGACAGAGAAACCGACGCGTTAAAGTTGACGCGAAGCGTCTCTGTTAGCGAACCACTCTATCGGGGGCAGCGAGACGCAAGTTGGGGATTGCAGACGACACTCGATCGGCAGAGACCGGGCATGACTCTGGGCAAGTACCTCACTCTCATCGAACGCATGCAGCCACGAATAGAACGCATTTCGGGAAGAAAGTGGCCAACCCTGAGCCAGGAAATATCCGGACTACGCCGCAACGGGTTGCATACCATCCCATGGTTTACCGCTGAGCCAGCAAATACAGAAACCATACGGTTCTTCATGGTCTACCTGCGCCAGCATGGCTTCCCATCACCCCTTCTGGATTGGACCAGCGCCCCCTACAAGGCAGCTTTCTTCGCGTATGCAGGTGTTGACGAGGGAACGGAGAGAGTGGCCATCTTCACCTTCAGAGAGTGCACCGGCACCGCAAGAGAGACTTGGGGATCGGAACCGACTGCGAAGAATTGGGGACCCGACATACCGAATAC
Organism: uncultured Phycisphaerales bacterium; assembly: GCA_937868145.1. Classification (GTDB taxonomy): domain Bacteria; phylum Planctomycetota; class Phycisphaerae; order Sedimentisphaerales; family Anaerobacaceae; genus PLanc-01. The sequence continues at coordinate 1,839 of CALMMH010000361.1, read as the reverse complement.
CTCCTCCCGCCATTCCAAACAGAATGCACAGTACACCTGGTGCCTCAAGAAACCAACATCGGGCTTGACGCTGGAGGATTACGTTTTCGCCGATCATGAGCAGGCCATCAATCTTCCTGGATTCCGCATGGAGGGCGGCGTTGACGTGAGCAAGAGTCGAGCGGCGAACGTTGTCGAGAAATACACAATTCCCGCATCTGAGCGGAGGAAGGTGCTCGCGAGCCTAGCCGGGGAGAACATCAACCGATGCGGGTTGGGGTTGTCCAGACGCAGCGTGGACAGTCTTCTGGAAGATCTGTGGAATGAGTTGATAATCGACTCCGCTGTCTGAATCCTGGCAATCGGCTGTCTGCCCGCCATCCTCCGCCGGATGATCTCGTCTGCACGAGAGCGCTCCGAAATTGCCATAATATGTCATTTTGTAAACTTGACTTTGCAAAATGACATGTTATATTGTAAGATATGTATGTCAAACGGATAGCTGAGCAGAGGTTGAAGGGCATCCTGGAGGGATCCAAGGTGGGGATTGTCCTCGGTGCCCGCCAAGTGGGAAAGACGACGCTGGTCGAGCATGCGCTCGCCGGCCGAAACGCGGTGGTTCTCAACTTCGATGTCGAGATCGACAAGCACCGGTTCTTAGCCGCGGCCGCACTGTCGCCATCGGAGGGATTGAAGACGTTGGGGAGCCCTGACGTGCTGGTGGTCGATGAGGCCCAGCGTCTGCCGGAAGCATCCCGAATCATCAAGGGTTGGTGCGACGCCCGATTGCCCGTGAAAATCCTTCTTCTCGGTTCCTCCAGTTTGAGCCTCCTCGACCAGACGGCCGAGAGCCTGACGGGTCGGAACGAGAAGCTCTTGTTGCCGCCGCTGGTCTTCCAGGAGACCCTGTGCGTTGAAGACTGGTATTCAGATCGCTACACGTCGCAGATGCTTCACGAGCAGTTCCGCACTTCCCTGCGCGCCGTTCTCATGCGGACGCTGGCCTTCGGCTCGTACCCTGAGGTGACGCTCGCCGCAGACAAGACCGGCCTGTTACGGAATCTCAGTTCCGACTACTTGTGGAAGGACATTCTGCAGACCGGTCTGGTCAAGTCGCCCGACCTGATCCGGCGGTTGCTCACCTTGTTGGCGCATCAGGTGGGCAGCGAGGTCTCCACCAACGAGATCGCCACACAACTCCAAATGGCCCGCGCCACGGTCGAACACTATCTGGATTTGCTGGAGCAAACGTACGTGGTCTTCCGACTGCCGTCCTTCAGCACCAATCCTCGCAAAGAGATCGCTCGGAGCAAGAAGGTGTTCTTCTGGGACACCGGCATCCGCAATGCACTTCTGAACGCTTTCTCGACCGACGAATTGCGATCGGACATCGGTCCGCTGTGGGAGAACTGGGTCATCGCAGAAGCGGCCAAGCACAACCTTCTGGAGGGTCGCCCCAGTGAACTGTACTTCTGGCGATCGCGTGCGCAATCGGAGGTAGACTTGGTAATCAAGACGGGGGATACGGTGCGGGCATTTGAGATCAAATGGCGACCGGGGTACTTCGCTACCCGTGCGTTTGCCGGGATGTACGGCGTCGAGGTTCGGCTGGTCACGTCAGACGATTTTCTGACCAGCGGTCTTATTCGAACTGAATGTCCACCGCGATGAACTCGACGGTGGTGTTGCCGTTGTAGTGGTTCAGCGTCGGCTCGTAGGCGATGTTGAAGTACTCGTTGTCGACCAGCTTCTTCTCCAGGCCGCCCATTCGGAAGCCCACGCAGCGGATCGTCGCGCTGTTGTCGGTGATGGCGAATTGCAGGTGCTCGTTCGTCGACCCGCACCGACGGGGGGCCGCCG
>CALMMH010000360.1 GCA_937868145.1 uncultured Phycisphaerales bacterium | reverse complement strand
GACAATTGCTCGCGGCGGTATTCCCGGGCGCTTCGCGGTCCGGCACGACGATTCTCGCCGCCATGGCTGCGGGAACCGATCGCAAGCCGGCGACCGAGTTCTCCTTTCTCCTGGGCATCCCGACGCTGTTGGCGGCTGGGGCTCTGCAGATTGCCGACGCCTGGAAGGACGCCCATACGCAAGGCGTACAAATGACCGAGAACTGGGCGCAGTTGATCGTCGGCGCGCTGGTGGCGGCCATCACGGCGTTCGTCGCGGTCAAATGGTTGCTGCGATTCGTCCAGACTCACACCTTCCTCGCTTTTGGCTGGTATCGCATCGGGTTGGGCGTGTTGATCCTCTTGCTCTTGCGGTAACCGGACAAATCTCCCCGATCTACGAAGGGGGAATGTGGGGATATTCCCTTTGGGCTATTCCGGCAATCTTAGGACTTTAAATTGTGGAAAAGAGACTAAATTGCACGAAATAGTGCGAGGAATTGCGGGTTCTGGCTGAAAAAAGGTTTAGGAAATTTCCTCTTGTGCATATAATAGGGTGCGAACTGAGCCGGTATAGGTCCGAAGTCCGGGTGCATCACGGCTCGATAGAATACACGAAGAATTCTGTGGAGGGTTTACTCCCCCATGGCGACGAATAGTTACGGGTCTCTGTGCGATGATTTCTACATTGACATGTATGTCAACACGGAACTGGACCTGCCCACAGAACGCGATACCATTTTAACCTTCTTCGATCGCATCCAGAGGCAGTTCCCCACGATGGGCCGATTCTCCCGGCGGGATAACGGAGAGTATTGTCTGGAAGAGGATCAGGCGTCCGGGCAGTATCGCTGGGTGAGTCTTGAGGTCGATCGCCTCGGTTCCGGCGCGGTCAATCCGCCGTTGATAGAGGAAGTGCACAACCAGAACAAGCTGGTTCTCGATCTGGTGCCGTATATGCTTGGGGTTACCCCGTTGGACGTGGATTCCCTGGATCTGACGTACGCCATGGATTTCGATTGCTCGGGCAATCACGATGAAGTTATCGCCGAGGCGTTGTTCGGTTCCAGCGCCTTCGGCTGGCTCCTGGAATTGCCGCACGCCCGGCCGATCGTGTGCTCGCCTGCGCTGGTGTTTTCGCTCGCAGAGGACGATCACACCCAGGCCCGCGTGAGCATCGAGTCCAAAACCAGTCTGTACGAGCCCGGCGAGAAAGAGCCCGCCCGCGATGAGGCGATCACGCTGTCGCTGACGGTTCGCCAGTATCCCAAGCCCAACGAACGGTTCGATCCGGCGATCTCGCTCGAACGCCAGGTTCAGATCGTCGAAGAATTGATGTCCGAACGGATTTTGCGTCATTTCGTGCAACCGTTGACGGAGGCCATTGCACAAAGACGCTCGTCATGAGATGGTAATCGGGAGTGGGAGTCGCGATGGCTATCGAAGCGCCGCTGAGTCGATACAAACGGAACAACTTCTACATCTACATCGGCGCGTGCGTTGTGGCGGCTTTGTGGTTCGCCTACGACGGGTATCTCAGCAAGAGTTTCATCGCCGAGCATACCGATGAGCAGGGCCGGCCTGACAGCACGCTCGCCTTCAATCAGAAGTCGCCGCCGTTCTTGTTGGGGGGAGCGTTGCTCCTGGGCGGATACCTGTGCCTGATCCGCGGCAGGAAAGTCGTCGCCGCGGACGACGCCCTCGTCATCGCCGGCAAGCAGCGAATTCCGTACGACGCCATCCAGAGCATCGACAAGACGCACTTCGAAAAGAGAGGCGTCTTCACGATCAACTACAAGAACGAACAGGGCGGGCAGGCCCGTCGAATGCTGAGCGATCGTGAATACGACAATCTAGGTCCCATTCTAGATCATCTCATCGCCCGGATCTCGTAAGATCTTCCGAAGACGACGGGTCTCGGCTCACTCCAACAGTCCGTTCAGGACGAGCACGGCCTCCTGACGCAGGGTCATGAGTTGGCACAGATTCTTGTGGGCTTCCGCGAGGTCCTGCTGGGCCTTTTCTTTCGCCAACCTCAGGGCGGTCAGCTTGGCTTTGATCTGGCCTGCCTCCGGCTCGTTGCTGTCGAGAAGCTCCTGAAGCTCGGCGCTTCTCTGCTCCACCTCGGTTCTCCGGCGGCCGGCGCCGGTCCTGGTTCCCGCCGGGGAATGCGTCAGATTGTACACCGCCTCGATCCGCGGCTTGACGATCGCCCATTCCGTATCCGCCAGACCCAGCTTCGACTGGAACTCATTGATGATTCTCTGCCGGTCCAAAGCCCGGACCTCCTCCATCATCCTGATCCGTTCTTCCCTGCTTCCGGCGCTGCGCATGCGTTCGGCAAAGGCTTTCCGCTGATCCAGTCTCGCCTGGACCGCGGCGTCATGCTCCTGGGGATTCGACGACTGTCCCGGGTCTCCACCGCAGACGGATCCGATCCATAGGCCCAGAACCACTGCGCCCGACAAGCCGAAAACGGCGCGCCGGGAAATCGCGATTCGATTGACCGTGTCGCTGCCGCGACGCTCGTTTTGCTCTCTCCGCTCCATTGTTTCCGCTCCCGTTCCGACGGCCACAGTCGCAGATGATCCGCCCTGTGGCGTTCTCTGTATTGGGTCTCAACCGCTTATCTCAAATTATGTCCTCCGCGACGAATTTGTCAACAGCGTCCTCCGGAATCTTCCCGGCTTCTCTCCATGGAGTCGCGTCACCTCCGCACGACATCGACACGGCAATTGGTCACGGCGCCGGTGTTCTCGCCCACCAGGCCGTCGCCCTTGCCGCCGCGGAGGACGCCTGTGGCCGAACAGTCAGAAATCGTCCCGGCATTGCAGCCGGCCAGGATGCCGATGAGGCTGTTCGATCCGCTCCCGCCTTCCACATCGGCATCCAGCACGGCAAGATTACTGACGTGGGCACTCTCGGCGATCTTGCCGAACAGACCCACGTATTCATGCCTCGCGTCGATACGGGCGATGGTCAGGTTCCGAATCGCGTGGCCTTGGCCGTCGAAGGTCCCGCGGAAAGGCGTGCCCTGAAAGCCGTAAGCCGAGTCGCTCGTGTCCGGGGCAATCAAGGCGGTTTCGTAGGTCCTGCCGGTCATGTCGAGGTCCGCCGGCAGCACGAAACACCTGCTCCATAGAGTGGAGTCGGCGGCCAGAGCGTCCAGTTGCCCGGGAGTTGAGATCTGGTAGGGGTTCTGGGTTGTTCCGTTGCCGGGATTGTCCGCCCAGGCGTAGGACTCGTCGGAACTGACGATCAAGTCCACAGTTGTTCCGGCAGCCGCCAAGCCATCGGGCTCCGTGCGGATGACGCAACCTGCGGGCGTGCCGCGAGCGAAGTCATACTGGACATTGCCGGAAACGAAGCCGGCCTCCGTCAACGCAGTTTGCGCGTCTTCACGTGTCAGCCCCGCCACGTCGGGGATTCTGCGCAAGCCAGTGATCTCGGTCTGCCAGGCCAGGACCGGGGAGCCGCCTTCCGGCATGAACCACTCGTCGCTGGCGCCATCGGAGGCGGTCCCACAGAAATCCCAATCCACGAAACTGGTCTGCTGTTTCATCTGGTCGGCCGTCAATTGGGTGCCGATCTGGTTGTCCGGACCGCCGCCATCATCGAGAGCGAGGAAGTAACAGTTGTCTTTGGCGCTGCCCGAGCCGACCAGACCGCCGCCCCACCAACTGTAAATGGGAACCGCGACCTCTGCGACTGTGTAACTCGTGACGATGTAGGCGCTGCCAACGCTGGTTCCTGCAAGTCCACCGATGTGCTCCTCTCCCGTTACCTTGCCGGCTGAATAACACGACATCACCGGGCCCATATTCTGTCCCACCAGCCCGCCGACGTATGAATCGTAGCACAGCACCGTTGAGTCGGCATAGGAGGATGCGATCACGCTGAAGTTGATGCCCACCAGCCCTCCCACGAACATCGTCGTGCCTGTCACAGCTCCGGTGGAGTAGCTCGTGGAGATCCTGCCTGAATTGGTGCCCACGAGCCCGCCGACATCGCTGTCTCCTGTTACGTCGCCGGTCGAATGACAGGATGTGATGTCGCCGGCGTTCTGTCCTGCCAGCCCTCCGACGCCCATGGTGCCTCCCCCGTCGACGGTGCTGTAGCAGTCGATCATGGTTCCCGAGTTCATTCCGACGAGGCCGCCCGTGTTGTGGCTGCTGGTGATGGTCCCGGTGCTGTAGCAGTTGAGCAAACGTCCGAGGTTGGTGCTCGCCAGCGCTCCGCACGTCTGGCCGGCAACGATGCGGACGTCCTCAAGGCCGAGGTTGCGGACCTCGGCTTTGGGCGAAACGATGCCGATCAGACCCTGATTGCCGCCGGCGTCGACTCGGAAGTTCCGGATGGTCCAGCCGTTTCCGTCGAGGCTGCCCGCCAGGACCGGGATCACGGAATCGGACCAGGTGGTTCCGCCCAGATCGATCGAGGCCACGAGGATATAGTGCTTGGTGTATCCTTCCTCCGACCAGATGGCCAGGAGCTGGTCGACCGTGGCGATTTGGTAGGGATCGTTCGGTTCGCCGGTCCCGCCGGCGAAGTCCGCGGCCTGTGTGGTCGCGCATAAACCGGCGACCCAAACCAAGAGAACCTCCAAAGTCACGACAACACGCTTGTTCACCAGCGTCATAGCGATCACCCTTCAGAGATAAGTCCATAGGTTCGAAAAGTCACGGCGTTTTCTCCTCGGCGGAATACCCCAGTCGGCCCCAGGTCGCCCGTTGAAGCCTCTGCAAGTCGTACAGGCCGTCCTCGGTTTGGGGCTCGTAGTCCTGGGCGTCCGCCAGTATTTCGTTGAATGTGCCGCGGACCGGGAGCAGTTCCCGGGGCATTTCCACGGTCTCGCGGCCTTTCCATTTCCAGTACTCACCGTGTCCATCTGCCATCGAGAGCGTCACGCCACCCGTGTGTTGGATCGGAGGGGGGTAGCCCCAATCCCACAGCGGAGACAGGTAGGGGACGCCGAAGCGACCTTCTGTTTGCCCTGCATCGATGAAGACAGCACGCGCGGCTGGACCCGGGCTGACGATGTCTGTGATCCGGGTCAATTTCAGGACTGTGCTTCCTATGCGTTTACCCGGTTTGGTGAGTTCGTAGGTCACCTCCCAGGGTTCGTCGGATGTGCTTTCCTCGACGGTGTGGCAATTGGCGGCCGAGACTGCGGCGTAGGTGAGCACATGATCCTCTCGGCCCCGTGGACAGCGGTAGATGTTGATGTCCCGC
>CALMMH010000359.1 GCA_937868145.1 uncultured Phycisphaerales bacterium | reverse complement strand
TCATATTGAGCAAACATCCAGGTGCCGAACAGGCCGGTTTGAAACTGATGCCCCGGATAGGTCTGCAACAGGGGCCAGGCCGCCGCATAGATCGAAAACCCCGCGTTGTACGTTTCCGGGACTTTCTCGTGAGGGACGAGCAGGTATCCGGCCATCTCTCCTTCCTCAACCTGACCGGGTGTGCCGAACACGGGCACCAGGGACCGGGTGAATACGAGGGCCAGACAGGAGATGAACAGGATCAGCCATTGTCTCTTCAACATAAGAACGTCCTCAGCAATTCTCCGTTTGCAGCATCCGGAGTGTTCTTGAACACCATATGGCCAACAAGGGATTCCTGTCAACTAGCGTTTCGATGTCGACTGTATCCGGTCGGGGAATGCGACGGTGTCAGAATGCGACGGAGAATGCGACGGTGTCAGGTACTTTTTCCGGCGCGTGAGGGTCCAGATCATGCAGGGAATCGTGGTTGGCAAGCAAGAGAGGACGCATTCCGGGTCGTCTCCGCTCCGGCTTCACACTTGAGATCTCAGACTTCCAACTTTCGAAGATAACGCCTCACGGCGTCACTACAAACGAGATTCGGCTGTCGGCCTTCGCAGGAGAGGGCGACGCATGCGTCGCCCCTACGTCGGAAATCTGCACAGACACCCAACGGATTCTCCAGCGGGCGACAGCGTTTGGAGTTCCACGTTTACGCGGTCTTCTTGTTGATGCCGGGCGGAATCGAATCGTTGCCGCCTTCTCATATGGTTCTCACAACTCCAGGACCGCTACGCCGAACCTGTCGATTGTGAGGGACTCGGCGGTCTTTGTGCCGCTGAGAAGCTCGGGCCGGCCCTGCGGGACGGCGACGGTCTTGGGTTCGTCTGTGTGGTTCATGAGGAACAGGAGCTTTCTGCCCTGTCCCTGACGCATGGACGCCTCCACGCCGAGAGGCGGGTGGACGACCGGTTTGACACCCGCGTCTTCGAGTAGCCAGCGGGTGAGGTCATCGTAGAAGGCATCTTCCTTGGCGACCATGCCGACGTACCAGGCCTTGCCTTTGCCGTACTCGTTGCGAGTGACCGCCGCGAACGGCTTCATGTGCCATTGATCGGGATAGCCTGCAATGGCCTTGGCCGCTTGCGGAGTCACCCAATCCGCGTACTGGATCGCGGTGTACGTGCTGCCCGCGTCGCTGGTCGCGACCTTGTACCAGGAGTCAGAGCCCAGACTGGTGTATTCCTCGATCGTGATGCCCAGAGCGGGCGACAGCAAACCAGGGAGGGTCCGCTCGTGGCACAGGTTGCGTTCGTCTTTGACGCCGGTGCGGCAATCGGCCAGGAGGACGCCGCCGTTCTTCACGTAGGCGTCGAGCTTGCGGGCGGTCTCGTCCGGCATGATCGAAAGGTCCGGCGTGAGGACCAGCTTGTATCGGGACAGGTCCGCCCGGCGGTTCACGATGTCCACATTGACGCCCGCCCGCGTGAGGGCGTGGTAGTAGCGTTTGATGGCGGCCTGGAGGCTGTTGCCCGCGAAACCCGGCTGGAAGCTCAGCGACCAGAGATTATCGTAGTCGTAGACGATGGCGACGTCCGCAACGACGGTCGTGCCGCGCAGGCGGCTTTCGAGCTTGCGGAATTCCTGGGCCGTCTGGGCGGCCTCGCGGTATCGTCGCAGCGGCTTGCCGTCGTGGCCGAGCAGGCCGTGCCAGTATTGCTCCCGACCGACGGTGCAGGTCCGCCAGCGGAACCAGATCTGGCCGTCGGAGCCGTGTGCGAGTTGCTGGTAGGCGATCTTGCGGATCTCGCCGGGCCAGGGATTGCGGCCGAAGCTCTCCCAGCCGCAGGGACCCGCCGTCTGCTCCATAATCATGAAGTTCCTCTGCTTGAGGCCTCGCATCACGTCTGCGGCCAGGGACGAGTCATACGGGATGTCCGGCTTGCCCGACCAGATGGGATAGTTGTCCCACGTGACGAAATCGAGGTCCGCGGCCATGTCGTAGTAGTCCAGCGAACTGAAGAGGCCCATGAGGTTGTGCGTGACGAAATCCTCGGGGCAGGCGGCGCGGACGACCTCCGCCTGCTCGGCCTGGAAGCGCGCCTGCTGCCACGTGATGAACCGTTTCCAGTCGAGGCACGCGCTTGGATTGCCCATCACCCATTCGCGGTCGGTGGCGTAGTCGGGGATCGTGATCTCGCCCCAGGTGGTGAACTTCAGGCCCCAAAAGTGGTTGCCCCAGGCGCGATTGAGCTCGTCGAGCGAACCATATCGGGCCTTGAGCCAATCCTGGAATTCGGCCAGGCACGAGCCGCAATGGCAGGCCTCGCCGCCGAACTCGTTGTCGATCTGCCAGCCGATGACGTTGGGCGTCTTGGCGAAGTGCTCGGCCATCGCCTGAGCGATCCGCTGCGAGAGCATCCGGTAGGCGCCGCTCGAATAGCAGTTGTGCTTTCGACCGCCCCAGACGACGCGTGTGCCGTCGGCCTTCGTTCGCAGGGTCTCGGGATACTTGCGGGCGACCCAGGCGGGCATCACGGCGGTGGGGGTGCCGAGGATCACGTAGATGTCGTGCTTCGCCAGGACCTCGATCGCGTCGTCGAGCCAGCCGAACTCGAACCGGCCCTCATTCGGCTCCATGTCGATCCAGGCGAATTCCGCGAGACGGACCGTGTTGAAGCCCGCCTCTTTCATGAGCCTGGCGTCGGTTTCCCAGCGATCCCGCGGCCAATGCTCGGGATAGTAGTCGACGCCGATGAGCATGGGCCGCCCGGGCGCAAGAACCTGCTCTCTCGCCTGGATCGAGTCATTCGCCCGGACAACCGACGCCGCCATCGCAAGACACGCCACAATCGTTACGACTGCATTGGATTTCATCTCGTCGCCTTTCGAATCAGGGTTTTTCGCACGCACCGATGGCCGGCTTGCCGGTCTGCGGGACCGGATTGCCCCAGAAGTCCCGGCCGCCGTTGTTTGCGATCGGAATCCCGGCCTT
>CALMMH010000358.1 GCA_937868145.1 uncultured Phycisphaerales bacterium | reverse complement strand
CGCCGTGGCGATCTTGCCCTGGATCGAGTCGTAGCTCGTCCTGGCCCAGGACAGGCGACCGCCCGGCTGCGGATGGATGATGATGTGCTTGTAGGCGGGGCCGTCGGTGTCGATACCGCCGATGGTCCGGAACATCCATTGGCAGACGGCGCCGAACGAGTAGTGGGCGAAGGAGTTCATGCCGGGGTCCTGGAAGCCCTTCTCGGGAGTCCAGCCGTCCCAGCGTTCCCAAATGCTCGTGGCGCCGTGCTGGATCGAGAAGCCCCAGGACGGGAACGTTTCGTTGTGGAACAGGTGGTAGGCCACGTCCATGCGGCCGATGGTGTTCAAGGTGGCCATCAGGTCCTTGGTGCCCACGAATCCGGTCGACAGGTGCCACTGGCGGCTGCTGATGTTGTCCACCAGACGCTTGGCCGCGGGCTCCCGCATCGCATCGGGCAGCAGGTCGAAGGCCAGGGCCAGGACGTAGACGGTCTGGGTGTCGCCCTTGATGCGGCCGTCGGCGGAGACATAGGCGGCATTGAACGCCGTGCAGATGTCCTCGAAGAGTTTCTGGTATTTTGCGGCGTCGTCCTGCTTGCCCAGCACCTGGGCGATCTCGGCGACGCGCTTCGTGCTGTGCGCGAAGTAGGCAGTCGCCAGGACGTCCTTGGGCGTGTCGGCCTGGATGCTCAGCCAGTCGCCGTAGCCTTCAGCCGGTCGGAGCAGGGTGCCTTTCGTGGTGCCCTTGCAGTACTCGATCCACTCCTGCATGGCGTCATAGTGTTCGGCAAGAATCCGTTTGTCGCCGTAGACCTGATAGATCGTCCAGGGGCAGATCACGCCGGCGTCGCCCCAGGCCGCGGTGCCGCCGCCGTCAGCCACCTTGCGGGGCGAGACGTCGGAGAAGCCGCCGTTGTCGAGCTGGGCGTCCTCGACGTCCACCATCCACTTGGTGAAGAACGACGCGACGTCCGTGTTGAAGGTGGCGGTGCGGACGTAGATCTGCGCGTCGCCCATCCAGCCCAGACGCTCATCGCGCTGCGGGCAGTCGGTCGGGATGTCGATGAAGTTGGCCCGCTGCGTCTGGCACACGTTGTGATAGAGCGTGTTGGCCATCGGGTCCGAGCAGGCGAAACTGCCGACCACGGGGGTCGCGGAGGTCAGCTCGATGCCGGTGATGTCGTCCAGGGCGGGCTTGCCCGGATAGCCGGTCAGCTCGACGTACTGGAAGCCGTGGAAGGTGAAGCGGGGCTGCCAGACTTCCGTGCCGCCGCCTTTGCAGATGTAGGTGTCGATCGCGCGGGCCCCTCGCAGGTTGGTCGTGTAGATCGTGCCGTCGGGGTTGAGACGCTCGACGAATCGCAGGACGATCTTCTGTCCCGGCTGGGCGTCGCGAACCTTCACGCGGACGAAGCCCGCGAAGTTGGTGCCCATGTTGTAGATCCAGGCGTCGTTGTTCGTCGGGGTCATCTTGACCGGTTCGATTTCCTGGAACTTGCGGACCAGGACGCTCGGATACGATTCGATCTTGATGTTGACCTTCTCGGTGACATCGACCGGCTTCCAGCCGTCGGCGTTGAAGTCGGGGGTGTCCCAGCCCGGCATCTCCTTGCGGGCGTCGTACGTCTCGCCCATGAGGAAATCGCCTTCGAGGATCGGGCCTGTCGAGGCGGTCCAGGTCTTGTCCGTGACGACCGTTTCCGTGCTGCCGTCGGCGTATTCGATGTACAGTTGGGCCGCGAAACGCGGGTTCTTGCCGTAGTGGTCGCGGAGGCGTCCCCAGCCGATGTGGCCGCTGTACCAGCCGTCGGCGAGAATGCCGCCGATCGTGTTGAAGCCTTTCCTCAACTGGTCGGTGACGTCGAACGTGTTGTAGTACACGCGGATGTTGTAGTCGGTCCAGCCGGGGGCGAAGTACGCGTCGCCTATCGGTCGGCCGTTGAGATACAGTTCATAGTTGCCCAGAGCGGAAGCGTAGGCAACTGCCCGCTTCACAGGCTTCTCCACGACGAATTCTTTGCGAAGGAACTGGGCCGGCGGCAGGAACACCTCGGCGGGGCCGACGCTGATCGTACCCCAGGGCCCCATGCCGTAGGCGCCGAGCTTCTCTGCGTTTTGCCAGCCCGCGGCGTCGAAGCCCGTGCCCGTCCAGCCGGCCGCTGCGGCGTCGGAACTGGACCACTGCTCGTCGGAGACGATCGTGATGGGCTGGCCGGTTTTGAAGCGAAGCGTCACGACGGCGAGAACGCCGGCGGGATTCGCGTTGTCGCCCTCATTCCTGGCTTCGATGGCGATCACGTTCGTCCCTTTGCGCAGGTGCTTGGCGAGATCGGAGGCGAAGGCCTCCTTGAAGCTGTTGCTGGCGCCGGCCTGCTGGCCGTTGACGAACAGCGTGAAGCCGTTGTCCACGGAGACGGCGCAGAACGCGGAGACCAGCTCGCGGTTCTCGGGAATCGCGAACTCCTTGCGGAAGTATTGCGTCGCACAAGGGGCGGCGTTGGCGGCGTTCTCTCCGGCGCGCCAGATCCACGAGGCCAAGGACAGGTCGGGCTTGCGTCCTTCCGGGTCCTTCTTGCGCGAGGCGTCGAAGCCGATCCAGTTGGCCTTCCATTCATTGGGCTTGAGCAGGCCCATCGTCCAGAACGCCGGTTTGCTCCAGGAGCCGGGGCGGTCGTCCTTGTCCCAGGCTCGCACCTTCCAGCAGCACTCCATCTGGGATTCGAGCGGCCTGCCGGCGTAGGCGATCTGATTGGACTGATCCGAGACGACTTTGCCGCTGTCCCAGAGGTCGCCGGTGTCCTTGTCGAGCAGCTTGGGGCTGCTGGCGACCAGGATTCGGTACGCGGTTTGTGTTTGCCCCCGCCGGCCGGATTCGAGCGTCCAACTGAGCCGAGGCTCGACGACGTCGATCCCCAGCGGGTTCACCAGGTACTCGCACCGCAGGTTCCGGGCTTCCGGCCGGTCGCCCAACAGGCGTGCCTGGGCCTCTGTGGTC
>CALMMH010000357.1 GCA_937868145.1 uncultured Phycisphaerales bacterium | reverse complement strand
GGCGATGCGACGGATTCTGGTGGAAAGTGCCCGACGCAAGAAGAGTCTCAAACATCGCGGCGACAAGTCATCGGCCGCTCCTACAGGCTTAGAAGAGAATCTAACTGTGCTGGAGGCCGGCCCGGAGGACCTTCTCGCCTTGGATGAAGCCCTCGCCAAACTGGCGGGATCGGACCCACAGGTGGCTGATTTCGTGAAGCTGCGCTACTTTGCGGGCCTGACGATCGAGCAGATCGCTCGGATACGGGGCGTCTCCGACCGAACGGTGTTCAATCACCTGGCGTACGCCCGCGCCTGGCTGCGTCGCGAGATCCGGTAGCGGCAGCCCCAGGGGCCACCCCTTCCGCGTTCCGGACACCGGCCCCAGTTCCGTCCCGATGCGCCCGCGGGCGGAAGAAAAATGCGTAAGTCGCCATTTTTTTTCTTTCAGGTTCATGCCGTGGATTTCGCATTGCCTAGTGAGAACCCAAGAGGTGACCATGACCGGCACGCCACAAGATGTTCGCGCAATCTTCACCGAAGCGATCGGGAAGAAGACCCCCGAAGAGCAGACGGCCTATCTCGACGCCGCCTGCGGTGCCGACGACCGGTTGCGGGCGGAGGTCGAGTCATTGGTGACTGCCCATCACGACGCCGGCTCTTTTCTGCGGGTTCTCCTGGAGGATCAGGAGTCGGTAGGGGTGAACTATCATACGCCCCTGCTGACGGAAGGTCCCGGCACGGTCATCGGCCGCTACAAGCTGCTGGAGAAGATCGGCGAAGGCGGGATGGCGGTCGTGTACATGGCCGAGCAGGAGCAGCCGATCCGCCGCAAGGTGGCGCTGAAGATTATCAAGCTGGGCATGGATACTCACCAGGTGATCGCCCGTTTCGAGGCCGAGAGGCAGGCCTTGGCGATGATGGACCATCCCTGCATTGCCAAGGTCCTCGATGCAGGTTCTACCGAGACCGGGCGGCCGTACTTTGTCATGGAGCTGGTCCAGGGCGTTTCGATCACCGAGTACTGCGATCAAAATAGCCTGAGCACGAAAGATCGGCTCGGCCTATTCATCCAGGTCTGCAATGCGGTCCAGCACGCCCACACCAAGGGGATCATCCATCGGGATCTCAAGCCCTCCAATGTATTGGTGACCCACCATGATGGTGAACCAGCTCCCAAGGTGATCGACTTCGGGATCGCCAAGGCCACCAACCAGCGATTGACGGAAAAGACGCTCTTCACTTGTTATGCCCACCTCATCGGGACTCCCGCTTACATGAGTCCAGAGCAGGCGGAATTGAGTGATACGGATATCGATACCCGCTCGGACATCTACTCGCTTGGAGTTCTGTTGTATGAACTCCTGACCGGAACCACACCCTTCAGCGAAGAAGAACTTCGCAAGGCCGGCTACGTCGAGATGCAGCGGGTCATTCGTGAAAAGGAGCCGGTCAAACCCTCTACCAAGATCAGCACGCTGGGCGAAACCTCGACCGAGATCGCCAAACGCCGCAGTTCCACACCGGAGCTGCTGAGGAAGACCATCCGGGGCGACCTCGATTGGATCGTGATGAAATCCTTGGAGAAGGGTCGCGCCCGGCGGTATGAGACAGCCAGCGGCCTGACGCTCGACATCGAACGACATTTGAGCAATGAACCGGTGGTGGCGCGTCCTCCAAGCACGGCTTACCGGGCCCGGAAGTTCCTTCGGCGGAACAGGGTAGTGGTGACGGAGACTACCCTCTTGGTCTGCCTGGCGGCCCTCGCCGCGGCTGGCATCTTCATTTGGCTGCCCCAAACACGCGTCCAGTGGGCGAGAAACCAGGCTGTGCCCGAAGTGGAACGGCTCGTCGAACAAGCCGCGTTGACTCGGGACGATGCAAAAGCCCGAGAAGCCCTCCAGCTCGGTCAAAAAGCCGCCCGTTATCTCCACGAGGATCCACGGCTGAAGAAGGCCGTGGAGGCCTGTTCGGGTGTCTGGTCAATAACATCCGATCCTGCGGGCGCACACGTGAGCATCAAGCCCTATCGCGACCAGGATACGGATTGGACGGTCCTGGGCCAGACACCGCTGCAGAACGTCAGGCTGGCGCGGGGCTTTTATCTCGTCAGGTTCGAGAAGCCAGGCTATGAACCGGTCGAGGCGATAGGTGGTATGGGCGGTGGCGAACTGTCCCGGATGCTCGATGCTGTTGACCAGGTCCCTCCCGGGATGGTCCGCGTTTCCGGCAGAAATGTGGCCATCGGCGGCATTGGCGAAGTCCCCAGCTTCTTCATCGACAAGTGGGAAGTCACGAACCGCCGGTTCAAAGAATTTGTTGACGTCGGAGGCTATCAGAACCCCCAGTACTGGAAAGAGCCGTTCGTCCGGGACGGAGAAACCCTGGCGTGGGAGGAGGCCATGGCTCTCTTTTGCGACCATACTGGGCGGCCGGGCCCGGCCACCTGGGTCTCAGGCGATTACCCGCCGGACCAGGCCGACTACCCGGTTGGCGGGGTGAGTTGGTATGAGGCCGCGGCTTATGCCGAGTTCGTCGGCAAGAGCCTGCCCACCAGGGATCACTGGGCGCTGGCGGCGGGTTTCGATATTAGTGATTTCTTCGTCTATTTTCCCGGCGTGATCGCCCCCATCAGCCGGTTTGATGAGGAGGGACCCGCTCCGGTCGGCAGCTACAAAGGCATGAACTGCTACGGCGCCCTGGATATGGCCGGGAATGTCCGGGAGTGGTGCTGGAATGAGTCTCCGGCCGGGCGGTTGATTCGTGGCGGGGCTTGGGACAGCGCCGTGTACGCTTACAGCTACGAGAACCAGCTATCCCCCTGGGATCGCTCGCCCCAAAATGGTTTTCGCTGTGTGAAGTATCTGGATCGGGACAAGATCCCGGCGCCGCTATCTGAGCCCAAGGTCCTGTGCCGGGAGCGGGATTTCGGCAAAGAGAAACCGGTCGATGATGCGATCTTCGAGATCTACAAGGCCAGGTTCGACTACGACCCTGTCGAATTGAAGGCCGTGGTGGAGAAGCGAGATGAAAGCTCTCCCGACTGGATCGTGGAGCGGGTCACGTTCAATGCCGCCTATGACGACGAGCGCGTGATTGCCGAGCTCTACCTGCCTCGCAGCGGCCACCAGCCCTATCAGTCGGTCATCTTCTTTCCCGCCGCCGACGCCGTGGGTGGCTGGTTGCCGGCCTCGACACGGATGTACCTTGGGCTCCTTGGCTTGGACTGTTTTGTCAAGAGCGGGCGGGCCTTCGTGTTTCCTGTCTATAAAGGAACCTATGAACGAACGGGAGACATGACCGTGCTGAAACGGTGGCCCGCGGAACAGTACAGCCACGCCTACACGGATGACCTGGCCAAATGGGTGAAGGACTTCCGGCGCTGCGTGGATTACCTGGAAACCCGGCCCGATTTTGACCGCCAGAGAATCGCTTTCTGCGGCGTAAGTTGGGGAGGCATCATCGGCGCCGTCATCCCCGCGGTCGAGCCCAGGGTTCGAGCTGTCATGCTCGTCCTGGGCGGATTCGAGGCCAATCATGCCCTGGCGGAGGCCCAGGGCCTGAACTACATCGCACATATCACGGCACCCACTCTGATGCTGAATGGAAGACGCGACATGCTCTTCCCGCTGGAAACGTGCGTCCGCCCAGCTTTCAACCTGCTCGGCACTCCGGAGCAGGACAAGAGGTTAGTGATCTATGACACCGAGCACCATGTGCCCAAAACTGAGCTTACCCGGGAGTTGTTGGCCTGGCTCGACAAATACTTCGGACCTGCTCAGGAGATGGGATGCGACGATTACGGATTGCCTTCGGGCAGAAGGGAAGGTGTGAAGTGAGGCTGCTTGAGATTCCGATGGTCGTGACGTCATTGCTGGGGGTTTGTTTTCTGGCGGACCCACATGTCCCGGCTGCGTATGCGGATTTCGCGTTCGGCGAACCCCAGAACCTGGGGCCGGTCATCAACACTCCCTCGTATGAATACGCGACCACCACGTCAGCGGACGGCCTGGAATTGTATTTCATTTCCACTGCGCCAGGTGGGTACGGGGGGTGGGACATCTGGGTAAGCACGCGCCAGAACGTCAACGACCCTTGGGGCGCGCCCAGCAACCTCGGGGCGACGGTCAACAGCGCGTACGACGAATGCTTCGCGAAACTGTTCTGGGACGGCCTGACGCTTTGCTTCAGCGACATTGCCCCCGGTACGCCCCGGCCCGGCGGGCTGGGCGGTGCGGATATCTGGATCTCCAGCCGGGGCAGCCCTGCTGTCCCGTGGGGCCCGCCCGTGAATGCAGGTGCCCCCATCAACAGTTCTGCCAATGACTCGGGACCGAGCCTAT
>CALMMH010000356.1 GCA_937868145.1 uncultured Phycisphaerales bacterium | reverse complement strand
GTCCGGATACCGACACGTCCCATTTGGGCGAGCTTGGCTATCCAGAAATGGTTCCAGAACGAGTCATCATCCGGACTGGGCAAGCCGGTGTAGAAGCAGGTTTTCACCAGTTGCCAGCCATGAGTCCGGCAGACGGCTTGCGCGAGTTTGAGCGGATCGTAGTTAGGCCATGAGTAGCCGAACGCATACTTGGCGGCGTAGAAGAGATTCTGACCGTCGAAGAAAGTGATAGCGCGTTTGACAGGGGGTTCAGCAGGCATGTGCCCCCCTTTGGTCCGGCCCGCCAAAAGCAAAACCCCGCCAGAGGCCTTTAGGCATGTCCGACGGGGAGTAGATAACCTCGAATAATAGTTCTACTATATAATTATCGGTTTGGTTCATAAAGAAGTCAAGCGAAAACCAGCGAACAATGACTAATTCCTGCCATGCCGATAAGACCGTAAACCTAATGAACAGAAAGGTTTATGGTCGGTGAATATGTTTGTGTCGTATCGTCCCTTTTCCATCTGGTCCACGCTGCTGCGGACCTCACGATCATTTGAACAGGCCTTGTAGCCTGCGTCAATCAAGATTCTCTGTCGGCGGAGAGGATTAGCCAAAACGGTGGGCGGAGCCCACCCCGCCGTTGTCGCTGGTACGGTCGTTTCTCTGAGAACGTTGAGCCCTTCTGACTCCGCGTCCTCTGCGACCTCTGCGGTTGAACTCTTCTTGACCGGTGTTTCAGCGGGTGATGCTTTCTTCGAGCTGGGCGACGATGGCGCGGGCCTTGGCGATCTTGTTGCCGTTGGGGCCTTCCCAGTGGATTTCGGCGTCCTGCTGGAGCATCTCGTCGATCTTCTTGCAGGCGACGAGCACCGTGGCGTGGTTCTTGCCGCCCATGTAACGGCCGACCTCGGAGGAGGACATGTTGGTGTGCTTGCGGGTCAGGTACATGCTGAAATGGCGGGCCAGGGAGACGGTGCGTCCCTTGCGGGCCGAGTGCAGGTTGGCCGGGGTGACGCCGAAGTAGGCGCCCGCGGCGGCCTCGATGTCCGAGACGTGCACGATCGGGTCGCATCGATCTATGTGCTCGGCCAGCACCGTCTCGGCCATGCCCAGCGAGAGCGTCTCGTCCTGGAGCGTGGCGTAGGCGATCAGCTTGAGCAGGGCGCCTTCGAGCTCGCGGACGTTGGTGCGGACCCGCTCGGCGACGAATTTGATCACCGTCTCAGGCACCTCGGCCATGCGCTTGGACTCGATGCCGCCGGGCGAGACCTTCATCATCCGCCGGGCGAACTGCCGGCAGATCTCGCAGCGGGTGTGGAAGTCCGGGGCCTCGATCTTGACGACCATGCCGGACACGAACCGATTGACCAATTTTTCGGACAACTGCGCGATCATCTTCGGATGCGCGTCGGAAACCAGGACGACCTGCTTGCCCGCGAGGCTGATCGTGTTGAACGTGTGCAGGAATTCCTCCTGGGTTGATGGTTTGCTGGCCAAGAAGTGCACGTCGTCAATCGCCAGCAAGTCCGTTTGCCTCATGCGGCGTCGAAAAGCCTCCAGCTTTTTCGTCTTCAAGGCCAGCACAAACTGATTCGCAAACTCCTCGGCGGACAGGTAGAGCCACCGGGTCTGCGGCCTGACTTTCGTCACGCCGTTGCAGATGCCCTGCAGCAGGTGGGTCTTTCCGACCCCGCAGCCGCCGTGGATGAAGAGCGGGTTGAACGGGCTTTGCTGCTCCCGAATCAAGGCCCGCGCGGCGTTGACCGCCAATTCGTTGGACGGACCGACGATGAAGGTGTCCAGCGACAGCCGCAGGCCGTCGGCCGCGTCCGAGGATTCGCTGTCGATCGAGATCGCCGGGCTTTCCTTGGCCTTGCCCGCGGAAGTGGGCCGGGCGTTGGCGGGGGTCCGCCGGCGCTCGCCCGAGAGTTCCGAATCGATCGTGAACGAGATCTCCGGCAGACTGCCCATCACCGACTCGACCGCGGCGCGGATGTCCTTGATGAAGTGGCTTTCCAGCCAGGTGGCCAGAAAGGGGTTGGCCACGCCGATCCGCAGGTAGCCTTCGGCGAGCGTGAATCGGGCGCTGTTCTGAAACCAGATCTTGAACTTCTCGGCACCGATCCGCTTGGCCAGCGCATCCGTGATTGCTGTTGTGTCGCAGCCCGCGACGGCGCGGGCCCCTTCATCCGTGATCACCTGCATCAAGGTCTCCCCAACGATAGCGGCACCTTCGTCCTCTATGGTCGCTTGAAAGAACGGCGAACCGGGTCTCCGAACGACAAGTACAACGCGGAGAGAACCCGATCCGTCCTCACGAAAACTGAACATTACTGCGTGCTATTATTCCGACAAACGGCTGCGACGCAATCCAGATTCCGGCAGCATTCTTTTCCACTTGACCGAGGGGTAGCAGGACACAGAGGTTGCGCGCGTTTTTTTTTTCGTGTACACAAGTTATGCACCTCGCAAATGGCTATTGTGTATAACCGGTGTATAGCCGGTCGCCGTCGAAGCCCCCCAAAATCCAATCTACCAGCACTGATAACGCGGGCGACCGGGCAAACTAGGGAACCCCTACGCCATTTTGTGTATTCCCGCCAGATGACTATCCACAAGTTTCCCACGTCACCCGCGATCCGCATAAGACGCCAGAGTGAAGCCGCAAGCGTCACGACTCCTGAGAAAGCCATCCGCCGACCGCAACATCCGGCTCCGCTTTCCGCGACGCCTGGCTTCGTTGAGAAATGACGCCGCGACAAATCCTTCGATCTTGGCGTTTTCTCTCGCCTGATCTGCAGGAGGGGACGCGAAGCGGTATCATGGCTGAGAGCGATACAGCTTCGAGACGACATCCACGGCGACGCGCTCTAACTCAAGCGGTGGCGGATTCCGTTCGTATCTCCCCCGGACACGGGAGTCCTTCCGGGAGAAAGGCAAAAGCGATGAACCGTCGAGGAAGACGAACAATCGACGCCCGGCGGATAAGAGCGGCGTTCGAGACGTTTCTTGGGATCGCAGCGTTCCCGCTGGCAACCCTCGGCGGACCGACGGACTGTAAGGGGCCCTCCGTTGGGGAGGAGACCCTGGCGACCATCCGCAACTGGATGGCCCGCAGCGAAAGGACTGGCCGCAGTGGATGCGGGGGTTCAAGGACTATTGACGTCGCGGGGCGACGCGTAGAAGCGTTCGGCCGCCCTCGGCCGTGACATGTGGCCGGTAACGCGTGCCTCGTAGGGGCCACGCATTCGTCGCCCTCCGATTCTGCATCGCCCCCGCAGTATCTGAACCGCCGATCCGCGTGTCTGGCGAACGACGAGCGACGAAGACCGAGATACGGCTCTGGAACCGCGGATGAACGTTGATGAACGCGATTTCAAGAGAGAATCAACAGACAATCGTCGAGAATCGATGCCGAGGGCGACGACCCCACCCCCCGCTACGAGGTCTTGCGTCGGAAATCAGGCGATCTGTTTTTTGATTTCTTCAATTTCTAGGCTTGACAAGGGGTTGGGCGAAGTGGCACAATAATAAGCAGAATAGAGACTCGGCGGACAGCTTTGCGAATTGCACCTTTGATGGATACGAGCGAACGACTTCACTAAGTTTTGGTGCGCCCGGCGGGAAGAATCGAGTTCTCGCAGGCATGAAAGAGGGCTCCTCGTGGGAGAAAGGAGCGGATACGATGACAGGATGGGAGACACGACATCGGCGAGCAGGACCTCCTTCGCGACGCAAAGAATCTGCATTCATTTCAATCAACAATCATCCATCAACAATCATCAATCACTCTGCCTTCACCTTGATCGAGTTGCTCGTGGTGATCTCGATCATTGCCCTGCTCCTAGCGGTCCTGCTGCCGGTCGTATCGCGAGTTCGCGGGCAGGCGAAAGCCGCAGGTTGTCAGGCGAATCTCCGCCAATGGAGTTTGTACTACGCTATGTACGCGGAGGAAAACGACGGCAGAATGCCGAATTGGTGGCGTCGAGGACAGTATTGCTCACTTCTGCCAGGCGTCATACCCGACGAGTTCTTCACCACCGAGGACGATCAGTTGGCATTTTCGGGCGGCGCGATCCGTGGGTATCAGAAGCTGTTGCTCTGTCCGGCGACGCGATGGCAGCCGCTCGAGACTGCGGCTTCCACCGCAGCTGGCAGGAATGGGACGACTCGGTTGGCCTGGAGCTATGGAGAGGGGTGCTCGCTCCGGAACGTCCCGGGCTCCAGCTATGCGCAGAATTTCTGGGCCCCGCCGTCACGTGGCGACTACGGCGAGACCGTCCCCGACCTCTGGGCTTCCTGCTTGGTCAAGGGGGCGTCGAACGTGCCGGTCTACTCC
>CALMMH010000355.1 GCA_937868145.1 uncultured Phycisphaerales bacterium | reverse complement strand
GTCGAGGTTGCAGTTGTCCGGCCAACTGTTCAGAGGCGCAAATCGCTGGCTACCGTTGCCGGCGCCGCCGCGGCCGTCGCCCATACGGTAGGTGCCGGCGCTGTGCCAGGCCATGCGGATGAACAACGGTCCGTAGTGGCCGAAATCCGCGGGCCACCAGTCCTGCGACTGGGTCATCAGTTCGCGGAGGTCCTTCTTCACAGCCGCCAAGTCGAGGCTCTTGAACTCCTTGGCGTAATTGAACCCCTCGCCCATCGGGTTGGACTTGGCAGAACGCTGGTGCAGGATTTCGAGCCTCAACTGGTTGGGCCACCAGTCCCGGTTTGTCGTCCCGCCGGCCGTACGTCCATGACCTTTGCCTGTCACCGGACACATGCTGTTCTCACTCATTGTATCTACTCCTTTCGTTGTGTGGGTTGTCAAACGACATCGTTCTGCGGCATTCATGGCCGGACCTCGGCCCGCCGTAGCGCCCGACGCCGGCCATGCCTATCGCGATCCGCGATTGCGCATCGCTTCCTTGCCGTGCGTGCAGGTCGAACAGATCCCTCGAATCTGAACCTGGACCGAATCGATCTGGCCCAGCGATTCCGCCGACGGCGGGACGGGCAGGCTATCGAAGGCCTCACTGTAGAAATCCCGAATCGCACCACATACCTTGCAGACGAAATGGTGGTGGCGACCCACGTTGGCGTCGTAGCGGACGCTCTCGAACACAGGCTCGACCCTTCGAATGAGGCCCTCGGCTTCGAGGGTCGAGAGCGTACGGTAGACCGTATCCCGGGAGATGCTCGGCACCCGCCCGGCCACCGCCTGAAACACCGTCTCCGCATCCGGATGCGCCTCGCTGGCGGCGAGTTCGCGGAAGATCTCCATCCTTTGATGGGTCACCTTCAGCTCCCGCCGGCGACACGTCTGAACGAATTCCTGCACCCGACGGTCGACCTCCGTCCTGGACCTGGCCATACTGACCTTTCCACGATATTCGTAATAATTACGACTTAAGATATAGTTGACAATATTACCGCCGGTTCGGAAATTCCGACTCACGGTCGAAAATGGCTGCCAACAAGTACGGGCACGCGTCGAAGATCCTACTGCCCGGAATCCTCAGTCTTCCCCTGGGAAACCTGCAAACACGTTCGCGGTTGAACCCTTGCTTTTTCACAGCGTGGGGCTATCGTGGCGCATTGTGTGGGCATTCTCGGAGAACCGATTGCCCCAGGATCGATATTCCCAAAACGCGGGAGGTGTGCGCGATGCGAAACGCGTGTGCATACGGAAGATGGTTCGCGACCGTGGCTCTTATCCTGGCTCAGGGGCTCCCGGCGTTGTCGGCCGACGGCGGGCGGACCCAAGCCCCCGTGCCGGTCATCCACATCACGGATCTGCACCGGCCGCACAACGACCCGGACGACCATTGGGACCTGGCCTGCGTCTACGCGCTGGCCCATCGCGGCGACATCGAGCTCAAGGCCGTCGTGATCGACTACCCGCCGGAGAATCAGCCGGAGTGGAATCCGGACCTCGCGGCGGTCGCCCAGATGAACCGCATCACCGGGCTGGCCGTCCCCGTGGTCGTGGGGACTCCCCATCCGGTAAAGTCGCGGGACGACGCCCAGCCCTACGCCTCCGCCGCCGACCACCAGGGCATCGATCTGATCCTCGACATCCTGCGAACGTCTGACCGGCCTGTGGCGATCAACGTCATTGGCGGCTGCCGCGACATCGCGGTCGCCGGCAGAAAGGCCCCGGACCTCTTCGCCCGCAACTGCGCCGGCGTCTATCTCAACGCGGGAACGGGCGAGCCGAAGAAGGCCGCCAACGCCAGGCTGGAGTACAACGTCACGCTCGACCGATTCGCGTACGAAGCGGTCTTCGATCTGCCCTGCCCGGTGTACTGGATGCCCTGCTTCGAGACGCTGGACGGCTCCGAATGGTCGCGGCCGGCCGAGTTCGGGACGTACTACCGCTTCCGCCAGGGTGAAATCCTCCCCCACTTCTCCAACCGCGTGCAGAACTACTTCGCCTACATGTTCGCCAGGAGAACCGACCAGAACTGGCTGCGTGTTCTCGAAGGCAAGCCGGACGAGGCCGTGCTGGCCGACCAGGCGGCCAAAGACCGAAACATGTGGTGCACCGCCGGTTTCTTCCACGCCGCCGGTTATACCATCACGCCCGACGGAGCGACGCCCGGACGGAACGCAGACGCCGGCGATGCGGTCTTCTCGTTCGATCCGATTCGACTCGCCGGCACGGGACCCGACTGCAGCGACTGGACGCCCGACCCCAATGCCGCGAACCGCTTCGTCTTCCACGTCCGCAACCCGCATCGCTACGGCCCGGCGGCAACCCAGGCGATGAAATCCCTTCTCGTGACACTACCGTAGGCTCAGGTCGCCGGACACGCCCAGCAGTCGCGATTCTGCGGCTCATCGCTACAATCACCCCAATCTCTTACGCTTTTCTCGAATATTCTGCCGATCGCGTTCCGGCACAAGCCTGTCGCTATGGAATTCGGAAAGCATTGATTTACGAACAGACGGAGGTACAATGGAGTCATAGCACGAGCGGCTTTCGACCCCCTGCGAGGCGGAAGGCCGCTCGTGAAGGGCACATAGATGGCGTTCGAAGCAAGCTGTGCTCGATGAGAGCACGCGTGGTTCTGCGTTTCACAAGCTGAACAGA
>CALMMH010000354.1 GCA_937868145.1 uncultured Phycisphaerales bacterium | reverse complement strand
AGCGGCACGGGGCACTCGCTGTTCTTGTCCCGGCTGGTCAGCGTCAACCCGAGCACGCGGGAGCAGGTCTTGGCGTCCTCGTAGAACGTCTCATAGAAATCGCCCATGCGGAAGAACAGAATGCAGTCCGGGTGTTTCTGCTTGAAGTGATGAAACTGCTTCATCGCCGGACTGAGATTTTCCATGCTCTGGGCCATAGGACGATTATACAGATTCAGCCCCATTTCGCAACGGCCTCAAGGACATGCCTATCCCCAACATCACGCCTTCCCCCGTGCAAAAGCGTTTGACGCGAGGACGACGACGTACTATACTCAAAAGAGTGGAAGAACCGTTGCCGATCGAGGTCACAAATGGACATCGCAAAGATTGCACGTGAGATGGCTTCGCTGTCACCGGAGGCGCAGAAACAAATCGTCGATTTCCTGGCCTTTCTCAAAGCCCGATACCCTTCCGCGCGAGCAGCCAAGAAGGGAAGACAGAGCAGGCTGACTGACGAGCCCTTCATCGGCATGTGGCGGGACCGCGAGGATATGCAGGACAGCACCGCCTGGGTGCGGAAGCAGCGCCAATGGGAGCAGCGCCGGTGAGCATTTTGACCATCGTAGATACCGATGTTCTGATTGACGCGGCGAGAGATACGCCTGAGGCCGTGGGGTGTCTGGCCGATATCCAGGAACACTCGGTGGCGGCTATCAGCATCATAACGCAGATGGAGTTGCTGGTCGGCTGTCGTAACAAAGCGGAGCAGCGACATGCAGAGCGATTCCTGGAACGATTTCATGTGCTGAAGTTGACGGAACAGATATCCGATACGGCAATTGTGTTATTGCAGCAGTATCGGTTACGTTATGGGCTGGCGATTCCTGATGCACTCATTGCCGCGACCGCAATCTCCGTGAATCAGCCATTTGTCTCCAAGAATCAGCGAGACTATCGGTTCATCAAAGAACTGCAGTTGCTGCCCTATCCATACGTGAGCACTCCATAGAGGTCTGCGTATGAACCGGATAGGCCCGGGCACAATCGATAAGCGGCCATTGGCGGAGATCACCACCGAAGCACTGAAGATCCTGTGCAGAGAGATCGGCGTGGTCGACACGTTGCGTTTCGTCAGGCAGTATACGACAGGCTACGGGGATTACACCGCCCAGCGAGAACAACTGTTTGCGGGGACGACCCTGGACAGGATTGCCGAGGAGATCAAAGGGACCAGGAAGCATGGTCACTCCGGGGAATTGAAGGGAGTCCGGCACAAGAAGACCACCCGCAGCAAGCGCAATCACAAGCCGCACGCTGGACGGCAGAAGGCTACATGATGAGGCCGTGCAGGAGGTCGGTGATGGCGGCGAAAGCCTCACTATGGGAGCGTGCCGACACCAGTTGCCCGATGATGGTCCGCTGACGATCCGTGAATGCCACGGCGGCTTCTAGAGAGAAACCAGTCACACCGCAGACGCCATGAATGGCTCGGATCAGGCCCTCGATCCCGGTTTCCTGTTTGGCACTGATGGGAACCGCGTGACGGAAGCGCTCCGACAGGGACTTCAACTCAAGACGATACGGGAGGTCGACCTTATTCAGCGCGACCACGGTTCGCTTGTCGGCAAGCATATCCCAAAGGCTCGGAACACGAATTGGGAAATTGTTTGCCACAGAGGACACAGAGAGCGGAGTAGAATCTGTGTCCATCGGTGGCCCCTCATTCGCTCTGTGATCTCTGTGGCTGATATCTCCATCGGTCCTGAGTTGCTCCATCGGCCGGCTCGCGTCGAGGACCAGCAGGATCAAGTCGGCGCGATCCAGGGCTTCGAGGCTCTTGTGCTGGGCGGTTTGATCGATGTCGCCGACGGCTGCGAGCGCAGGGTCGAGGCCTGCGGTATCGATGATCGTGGCGACCAGCGGCGGGATGCGAATCGCCGCGGACACCCAGTCGCGCGTCGTGCCCGGGATGTCCGTGACGATGGCCTTCTCCCGTCCGGCCAGGGCATTCAACAAGGTGCTCTTGCCTGAGTTCGGCGGGCCGATCAAGGCAATCGTGCAGCCCGAGAGGATCAGGCGGGCCTTCTCGCTGTCGTGCAGAATCTGCTTGGCTTCCGCAGCGATCTGGGCGAGGGGAATGGAATCGAGGCTGCCTTGCCACTGTCGGGCTTTCGCGGCCAGGCCGCTCTTCACCTGATGGGCGACGATCCTGGCACCCTCGATTGTCTTGACTGTCGTCAGAGCGAGCTTCGCCTCAGCCGCGATGGAGTTCTCAACTTCCCGGCTCAACAGCATCTTGGCGAGCAATTGCTCCGCCCGCACAGGCAGCACGCCGTGACGTCGGAGCAATCCCATGATCTGCTCGACGATCAGCGGGTTGCCGTGACAGTGGATGGCGAATGCGTCGGAGCCCTCGCAGCCTATGGTGACCTGGTCGATCGTCCCGTGTCCATCGAGGATGTCGCCCAGAAAGACCCGGTCGGCAGCAAACTCGAATGGCTTGCCGTCCGGCCGGTGGAAGATGCTCCGCAGAATGGACTCGGCGGAGTCGCCGACGAGTTGAATGGTGGCGATGGCCCCCGCGCCCGGACCGGTCATCACTGCCGCGATGGGAGCCATGGGTTACGCCAGTTCGCTCTCTGCCTCGATGTACTTCATGTAGGCCAGGACGATGCCCCGGACGACCAGGTGTGGGACGTAATTGTCCACGAAGGGACAGTCGTCCTTGATCAGCGCAGCAGCCGAGCCGGTCATGATCGTCTGCGGCCAGCGGCCGATCTGCTCGGCGTACCGGCGTATGATCTCCTCCACCCCCCCGATGATCGAGTAATACAGGCCGCAATTGATCGCGTCGGCGGTGTTCCGGCCGAAGGGAGCGTCCGGACGGTGGACCGTGACCTTGGGCAGTTGGGCGGTGTTGTCCTTGAGGGCCTGGGCGCTGATCTCAAAGCCGGGACAGATCACCCCGCCCTGGAAGACGCCGTGCTCATCGACCAGATCGATCGTCACCGCGGTGCCGAAATCCGCCACGACGACAGCGTCCTCGACCACGTCGAACGCCGCGGCGGCTGCGACGATTCGGTCCGTACCCACCTTGCTCGGCTCTTCCAGAAATGTGGCGATCGGCAGCGGAATGTCCTCTCCGATCACGCGAATGGGCTCCCCGAGGTCTTCCTCGGCGATCCGACGGACCCTCTCGGTCCAGGCGGGCTTGACGCTGCTGACGACGACAACGCCGTCGCGTTTGCCTTCCCTGGAGCTTTCCAGCACAGGGACCTTCGCCCACGCTTCGACCAGGCACTGGCGGAGTTCCGCCTCCGACAGCCCGGAGATCGAGCGGACGAAGTCCTCTTTCCCGTCGAGAAAGAGGCCCACGCCGACGTTCGTATTCCCAATGTCCACCGCGATAATGTTCATAAGCACTCATTCATCCGCGCGACGTGTCCCGCACGGCATATTCATTCCCTATGGATGGCCGTTCCGGGCTCTCTACGCATGCCTTGGCATCCGTGTGCAACAGCCGATCCGCAAGCTGTTTTTCTATCCCATTTCCCGTCCGTTGTCAACTCGATGGTCTTATGGACGTCCAGCCGCGACCGTCGGGGATTTTGCCGTGGACAATTTGCCCGCGGCGGCCACTATATCTGTGAACAGGCGACAACCCGAGGGTTTCATGTTGCACAGGTCGACCGAAGAAGAACTCGTACGAGCCGTAACGGCAGGCGACAAAAAGGCTTACGCAATACTCTACGACCGCTTGGCCCCGCTAGTGCGGGCAGTCTGCCACGACTACACCGGCAACCTGGCCGACGCCCAGGACCTAGCCCAGGATGTCTTCCTGCGAGCCTACGAGAAGCTGGGCAAACTCCGCCAGCCGGAGAGCTTCGGGCCCTGGATCGTCGGCATCGCTCGGCGGCGGTGCTCTGAATGGCGCCGGCAGAAAGCGCGCGAGCAGCGGAAACACGCCGCCTGCCAGACCCGGCTTCAGGTGGTTGAAGATGACGGCCGGACGGAGGAAGACGGGCAACTGCTCCGGCTGATCGCCAACCTCGACGAGGATGAACGGCTTGCCCTGCATGCGTTCTACCTGCAGGATAGGTCGGCCGAGGAGGCGCGCCGGACAGTCGGGTTCTCGCGCAGCGGATTCTACAAGCTGCTCGACCGCGCCCGCACAAAGCTGCAGCGACAACTGGAACGGGATTTGGAGAAAGCCCCATGAACGCGCACAGGGACAAGAATCTCGATCAGGCATATGAGTCTTTCAAAAGG
>CALMMH010000353.1 GCA_937868145.1 uncultured Phycisphaerales bacterium | reverse complement strand
CTTCCCCTCTGCCATGTTGCTGGCGCAAAGCGACAAATCCCAGGGGTTTGGGGACGGCGTCCCCAAACGCCACGGAAGTAGGCGAAAGCCGGATGAACCGTTATTATGCCGAGGGTCCTTGGCCGAGAACACCCGATCGACGAGGACGCGGAATCCGTCGTCCCGGGCGAGCGGGTCATAGGCTCTCCACGCGAAGGCTCCTCTCAAACCGCCTGCCGCACCGCGGCGAACATCTCGCGGCAGAACGCGGGCAAATCCTCCGGGCTGCGACTGGTGATCAGGTTGCCGTCGACGACGACTTCCTGGTCCAGGTATTCAGCGCCCGCCGCTTTGAGGTCGTCGCGAATCCCTTTCCAGCAGGTGGCCTTCCTGCCGTGCAGAACGTCGGCCGAGATCAGGGTCTGCACGCCATGGCAGATTGCGGCGACGATTTTATCCGAGTCCAGCATCTTCCTGGCGATCTCGACGGCCTCGGGCTCCAGCCGCACGATCTCCGGCGCCTTGCCGCCCGGCAGAACCAGCAGGTCGTAGTCATCGGCGTTCGCCTCCGAGATGGAAAGGCCGCACGTGAAATCGTAGCCGTTCTTGCCGACGATCTTGCCGCCGTCGGGATTGGCGACGTCCGCAGAGAAGCCTTCTTCTCGCAGCCGGTAGTACGGGTAAAAGAACTCGAGATCCTCCACGTTGTCCGCCACCAGAATCAACGCTTTCATCGCATGCTCCTTCTCGGAAACTGGCGGTTATTCCTTCCTCGGATTCAGCACCACATACTGGCTCATCTGGCCGTTGGTGATCAGAAGCAGAATCCGCTGGTTTTGATCGATGGCTTGGGCGGTCGCCTTGCGGAATTGCTCGACGTTGCTCACCGGCTTGCGGTTCACTTCGACAATCACATATCCGGCGCGAAGGCCCTTCTCCGCCGCCTCGGAACCGGGGGCCACCCTCGTGATGATCACCCCTTCTTCCTGGTCATATCCGAACCGTTGCGCCAATTCGGAAGTCAAATCCCGTACCGTCAGACCGAGCTGCGGCGGCTCCTGCTCCTGTTCCGAAGGCTTTTCCTGTCGCTGCGGTCCCTGGAGTTGTTCGGCCGAGGGACGGGTGTCCAGCGTGGCCGAGATCGTCGTGCGTTCTCCGTTGCGCAGAACCACCATCTTGATCTTCTCGCCCGGGCGGCCGCTGGCCACGAGATTGCGGAACTGCGACGCCGACTCGATCGCCGTTTCACGGAACACCAGAACGATGTCGCCCGTTCGTAGACCGGCCTTGGCGGCCGCCGAGCCCTCCGTCACCTGGGACAGAACGACGCCTTTGCCCTCCTCGAGGTCGAATGCCGCAGCCAAGTCTCCGGTCAGGTCCTGCGGCACGACCCCCAAGTACCCTCTCTCGACCGAACCCGTCTTGATCAGCTGGTCGGCGATCTGTCTGGCCATGTTGATGGGGATGGCGAAGCCGATGCCGATATTGCCGCCGCCGGGACCGAGAATAGCCGTATTGATTCCCACGGCCTGCCCGTTCAGATTGATCAGCGGGCCGCCGGAATTGCCCATGTTGATGGCGGCGTCCGTCTGGATGAAGTTCTCATAGGTCGCGATGTTCAGTCCGCTTCTGCCGGTGGCGCTGACGATGCCGGCCGTCACCGTGTGGCTCAGGCCCATCGGATTGCCGATGGCCAGCACCCACTCGCCGACCCGCAGGTTCTCCGAGTTCCCCAGCGGCACCGGCGTCAGATCGTTCGCTTCGACCCGGATCACGGCGACATCCGATTCGGGATCGGTCCCGACGATCTTGGCCTTGACGACGCGTCCATTCACCAGCTCGACCGACACCTCGTCCGCATCCCCGACGAGATGATTGTTCGTCAGAATGTGTCCTTCCTTGGAAATGATGAATCCCGATCCCTGAGCCCTTTGAGTATAATCGCGCCGAGGCGTTTGATCTTGGGGACCTCGCCGGAAGAAATAGTCGAAGAAATCTTCACTGAAAGGGTCGATCGGATCGCCCCACGGAGAGTCCTGGGTGGGAGAGGCCGTCTTGGGGATGCTGCGGCGAGCGACGATTCCCACAACCCCCGGCGAAGCTTTTTGTGCGACGGAGGCAAACGCATTGCCCATCCTTCGCAGAATGTCGATGTTTCCATTTCCCTCTTCTTGTGCGAAACCAGCCAACGGCCAGAGCAGTGAACTGAGCAGCATCAGGGAGAGGACGGCGGCCCGAGGCGGATTGCGGAGGTCGGACAAGGGGGCGAATGGCGTCTTTCTTGCGAGCATTGTGTTTCTCCTAATCGGTTTGGCGTCTGCTTCCGCGCAGGCGGCACGAGCATGGGTATCACATTCTGGAGGGCTGCAACAGAAGCAAATCCACTAATTGCCCCTACGGAAAAGACTGCTGTCCAAAGACGCCACAACGTTCATGCTCCGCGGAACGCGCCGCGGCGACACGAGCATTATGGTCCTCGCATGTCCCCTTTCGCAACAGGCGACAGATGACGCGTCGGCGATCGCGACCACAGAAACGCCGGAATATTTTGATGGAATAATAGCGAAAGGATGAACTCGCTTGTTCTCGGTCCGGTATAGTCGGCACATACGAGCAGAAATCGGATGATTCCACATCCAGGGTGATTGACATAATTTACGAGGGATCTTATGATCGGGTTCTCAAGGCAGGGAACTACGGTCGCTTCTGGGGGGGATCGGTCCAATGGAAGGGCAACTGACAACGAAGGACGGACTTATGAGCATTCGAATCGTTCTTGCCGATGACCACGCCATCGTACGCCACGGCCTCAGTCGGGCCATCCAGCAGGAGGAGGACATGGAGATCATCGGCCAGGCCAGCAATGGACATTCGACCGTCGAGATGGCCCGCGAGCTTCTTCCGGACGTGGTGGTGATGGACATCAGCATGCCGGACCTCAACGGGATCGAGGCCACCCGCGAGATTCAGAGGGAAGCGCCGGGCGTGCGAGTCGTCGCTTTGTCCATGCACTCCGCAAAGCGATATGTCACCGAGATGTTCCGCGCCGGCGCTTCCGGCTATCTGCTCAAAGACTGCGATTTCGACGAGCTGGCGAGGGCGGTCCGGACCGTTGCCGACGGAAAGACCTACGTGAGTCCCTCGATCAGCAACGTGGTCGTCGAGGACCTCGTCCACACGGAAGAGAAAAACGAGATGACGGCGTTTTCTCTCCTGACCCAGCGGGAACGCGAGGTCCTGCAGCTTCTGGCTGAAGGCCGGACCACCAAGCAGATCGCCCTGCGGCTGCACATCAGCCCCAAGACCGTGGAAGCCCACCGCCTGCGCGTGATGAACAAGCTCGAAATCGACAACGTCGCCCAACTCACCAAGTACGCCATTCAGGAAGGCCTGACGTCCGCAGAGCCCTGATCGAGATTAGGGCATTCCCCGCAACCGCTCCAATCCCTCTCGTGCATCGGCAGACACAACGAACGATCGTGGTGTTTCCGTTACACACGGGAGCGTTGTTTCACCGGCGTGCGTCCTGTGTCCACGATCTGCACGGCGGTCGCCTGCGGCCCCTGTTCGCCTTCCTGCGCGGTGTATCGGACACCCGTCCCCACCGCCAGCCGATCGAACTCATGGTGGAGGACGCTGTTCTTGTGAAAGTACACGTCCTGCTGGGTATCCACGGTTCTTAGGAACCCGTACTCCTGATCCGGAAAGAGCCGATAGACGACGGCCATTACCTGCTGTTCCGGATGGTTCTTCGTGTTGCCCCGCTGCTGCTCCACCAGTTTCCGCAGTTGCCGGGCCGCCGACACGAAGACGTTCTTGATCACGATCTCGACCGGATCGTGCATGTCGCCCTGGCTGGGTTCCTGCTTGACGACCAGCTCATGCCCCGGCGGGACCGTCATGTCGATCCGGACCCGGTATGGATTTCCGCTCGTCTGATGCTTCTGCCGCACTTCGACGATCACCCGGCAACTGCTGATATAATCGCACACTCGCTCCAATTTCGCGGCTTCTTCGCGAATCAGGACATCCAACTCATCGGTATTTCGAATTCCTTTGAACGCTATCGCGAGAGGAACTTTCATATCGCTCTCCAACAATCCTGTGGGGTAGCCGTCCAGCGACAATTGATCGACGACGTCCTTCTCGATTTCCTCACTGGCGCGTGTGCTCCCAGCCCTATCGGTCTTCCTTTCGCACCGCCTTGCCGCCTCCTTCCGCTGATGTTACTACCTCGCATGAATGTCTGTGGTGATGAGTATTTTCCTCATTCGCACTGTCGGAAACACTCACGAGAAGAACGGTTCGCCTCCCCTGTTTCATACCTTCGCACATCTCCTTGCCGCTCAATTCCAGTACCGAGGCCGGCCATAGAAATCGTACAGGCGCACTTCGTCCTGCCGGTTCACGGGCTGATTCGGATCGTACGCCGGGCTGTTGCGAATCTCCTCCCTGGCAAGCTCCAGTAGAACGGTCCGGTCCCGCCACAGGATTTCGCGAACCCATTCGGGAGAGACCAGCACGCGTTTGCCCGAAAGCCAGGCGCCGGCGTTGACGACGAGGTATCGCACGATCCACTCCTCGTCGCTGAGAATAAAATCCTCCACGTGGCCGACTTTCCCATCCAAGGCCGCGATGGAATAGCCCGCCACCTCGCGCATGTTCCGCAAGTTCGGATCCCCTCCCCGCGAAATCGCGGCCTGACCGCCCCCCCAATAAGGAGACCAGCCGTAGTAGTCGAACAGATCGAACTCATTCTGGCGGGAGACGGGTTTCTCCGTGTCCACATCCGGGCTGTTTCGCACCTGCTCGCGCGTCAGATCGACCGGCAGGATCTTTCCCTCCGCAGTGGGCGATCCCAGGATGTCCGGAACCAGCAGAACCGTCCTGCCGGCCAGCCATTCGCTGGTGTCCACCACCACGTAGCGAATGAGCCATTCCTGCTCGTCGAAGAAGAAGTCTTTGACCCGGCCGACGTTTCCGTCGGTGGCTCGAATGTGATAATCCCGCAGACTCTTGGCGCTTCGCAGCATGGGGTTTCTCCATGCCCATCCCGCAATAGAAAAGAGGCGACCGTCCCTGCCGGCCGGTTCGCCCCTCTTCAAGTGAGTAAGAACCTATGGCTTGCGCCGACGCGCGTCCTTTTTCATGATGGCTCCACTATGGCCGCCAAGAGTCCGTCGATCCAATAGGCAAGTTCCTCACGCTCGCCGTCAGCGGGCCGTTCATGTCCCTGCGCTGCATTTTTTCCGGTATTTCTCAGTGCAGCGGCCTTCTGCTCTTGACGAAATAGGCAAAACAGGGTAAGCAGAACGCTTTCTTTATAGTGATCGGCGGCCCGATTGCCGGTGTTGGGGGCCTGCCATACAGGGATGAAAAACGACAGCTGCGGATCTTGAGAATGGACAACTCGTCGCCGGCGGCAGAGTGGGGATTCGCGATTGCAGGACAGACAGGGAGCTTTGTTATATGACCCATCAGCCAGGAACTGCTTTTCATCGAACTTCGGTTGCCTATTTTTCCATGGAGATCGGACTTCAATCGGACATCCCGACCTACAGCGGAGGACTGGGCATCCTGGCGGGCGATACGATTCGTGCGGCAGCCGACATGAAAGTGCCCATGGTCGCCGTGACCCTGTTGCCTCGCAAGGGATACTTCCATCAGAGCCTCGACGCCGAGGGCAACCAGATTGAAACGCCGGAATCGTGGAGCGTAAGCGACCGCCTCAAGCCGCTCACGCCTCGCGTTGCGGTCGTCATCGAAAAACGGGAAGTCAAGATTCGCGCCTGGCGGTACGACGTGATGGGCGTCACCGGCGGCGCAGTGCCGGTGATCTACCTGGACACCGACATGGCCGGCAACGACAAGCAGGACCGCGAACTGACCCAGTACCTCTACGGCGGCGACTCGCGGTACCGTCTGTGCCAGGAGTACGTGCTCGGCGTCGGCGGCGTCCGCATGCTGCGCGCCCTCGGTTACGACGCCATCGACCGCTTCCACATGAACGAAGGGCATGCGGCGTTCCTGGTCGTCGAGCTGCTCGACGAAGAAATGGGCCGGACCCGTGCCCGAGGCATCAAGCCGCAGCACATCCAGGCCGTGCGGAACCAGTGCGTGTTCACCACCCACACCCCGGTCGCGGCCGGCCACGACAAGTTCGGGATGGACATGGTCCGCAAGGTCATCGGAAAACACAAGGTCTGGGAGGTCGAAAGTCGGCTCAGCCATGACGAAAACACGCTGAACATGACCCACCTGGCCCTGAACTTCAGCAATTACGTCAACGGCGTCTCCAAACAGCACGGCAAAGTATCGCAGGCGATGTTCGACTCATACCAGATCGACGCGATCACCAACGGCGTCCACGCCGCGACCTGGGTCGCGCAACCGTTCCAAAAGCTGCTGGATCGCTACATTCCGGGTTGGCGCCAGGACAACCTGAGCCTCCGGTACGGCCTGAGCATCCCGCCGCAAGAGGTCTGGGATGCGCACATGAAGTGCAAGACCAAGTTCATCGACTACGTCGCCAAGACGCAGAAGGTCAAGCTCGATCCGCGGGTCTTCACGATCGGCTTCGGCCGCCGGGCCACCGCCTATAAGCGCGCGGACCTGATCCTTCGCGATCTGGACCGTCTCAAGAAGATCGCGTCGACCGCCGGCGCGTTCCAGATCATCTACGCCGGCAAGGCGCATCCGCAGGATTTCCCGGGCAAGGGGCTGATCAAGAAGGTCTTCGAGGCCACCCAGGAACTCGGCAAGAAGGTCCGCATGGTCTACCTGCCCAATTACGACATCGACGTGGCGAAGATCATGATCCCCGGCGTGGACGTGTGGCTGAACACGCCGCAACTGCCCCACGAGGCTTCCGGCACCAGCGGCATGAAGGCTGCGCTCAACGGCGTGCCGTCGCTGAGCGTCCTGGACGGCTGGTGGATCGAAGGCTGCGTGGAAAACCTCACCGGCTGGGCCATCGACGGCAAGGCCCGCAAAGGCGCCAAGGACACCTCGGCCCAGGACGCCGCGGCTCTCTACGACAAACTGCAAAACGTCGTGCTTCCGATGTTCTACGGCGATCGCGAGCAGTACATCCGCATCATGCTGATGGCTTTGGCGTTGAACGGGTCGTTCTTCAATACGCAGAGAATGGTCCAGGAGTACCTGTTGAAGGCCTACCTGCGGTAGGCCTCGGCGTTCACGGATGCCCTCGAGGTGTGGCTATGGAGGTCCTGTCGACCGCGTTCCTGTTGTTCCTGGTTCTGGACCCGGTGGGAAACATTCCGGCTTTCCTGGCGGTTCTCAATCACGTGCCTCCTGAGAGACACACGCGGATCATTGCCCGGGAGATGGTCATCGCCCTGGCGACGCTGATCCTGTTCCTCCTGCTCGGCCAGTACATCCTGGCGGCATTGCAGGTTTCCTATGGCTCTCTCGGCGTCGCCGGCGGCATCATCATGTTCCTGATCGCTCTGCGAATGGTCTTTCCGCTTCCCAAAGGCGCGGCCTCTGAAGACCTCGACGGCGAGCCGTTCATCGTGCCGTTGGCGATCCCGCTGGTCGCCGGTCCTGCGGCCATGGCCACGCTGATGCTGCTGATGGCCCACAAGCCCGCCAACTGGCCCCAATGGCTCGCGGCGTTGCTGCTGGCC
This sequence comes from uncultured Phycisphaerales bacterium, assembly GCA_937868145.1. Lineage (GTDB taxonomy): Bacteria > Planctomycetota > Phycisphaerae > Sedimentisphaerales > Anaerobacaceae > PLanc-01. Next base: position 208 of record CALMMH010000353.1, on the reverse strand, counting down.
TGGGCGGTCTCCGGGGCGATCCTTTTGTCGGCCGAGCGGCTCGGCCGCTTGTTGGGCAAAAGGACCCTGAACGCCATCGAACGGTTAATGGGCCTGATCTTGACCGCGGTGGCGGTCGAGATGTTCATCAACGGCCTCGGCCAGGCGTACCAGAAGATCGTTCACAACCCGTAATGTGCGCGGCATCCTCGATCGCCGGGAGATCCAC
>CALMMH010000352.1 GCA_937868145.1 uncultured Phycisphaerales bacterium | reverse complement strand
GAGTTTATCGCATTGCGGCCTCCGGCTTGAACGCGAACGAGGCGTTCGCTTGCAGGACCGGACGTTGTGCGGGGGCGTGCAACGCCGGAACACAACCGAACCAGTTCGGCCGTGCCACCCTGCTCACCAGATCAGAGTGGTCCGTGCGCGGCAAGGACTCTGTCATCGTGAGGCGAAGCCGAACGATCCGGCCGTCGAACAGAACGTTCCTCTCGCTCGCAGACCAGATCCTTCGCTGCGCTCAGGACGACAAGCACCGCGCACGAATCAGTCCGAATCCGTGTGAGAGCCGGGGACTCCGTCCCCGGACCCCTGGCCTTTTGCGCTTTGAGCCAGCAGCATGGTGCAAGGGCGGTGCGGACCTGTCGGCGACCCCGGGCATCCACAAGGGGACAAACCAGACGGCCTTTTCTCATCAGATGGATCATCCTCTTATTGGGATCATGCCATTGGCTCAAAGCGGAAAATGCCGGGGGTTTGGGGGCAGAGCCCCCATCTCGGTGAAGGAAGCCGCCCAGCATATCGCAGAGGTGTGTCGCCCGTGCCATACCCCTGGCGGCCTTTCCAACAACCCCGTAAAGAACCTTGGATCATCTTTCAGACCCACACCGGCCCGTGTATTCGCCGTCCGGTGTCCCGGCCGTCAAGGCCCGGGAAAAAGACCGTCAGCGGCTTCGTCTGTTACCCCAGGATCCTAGCACGTGATTGGGTCCGGCCGACCGGATCTGTTGACGATAGTCTCGTAACAAAAGTGAATATGGATAAGATAACAAAGACAGGCAGTTCTCGACGCCCCGATGGGACGGGCCGGGAGAAACCCTCGGCGGCATCGGAGAGCGACGCCTGTGCGACGAAACGATAGAACAGCACACGAATTCGATTGAAGGAGAACGGCTATGGGTAAGAAGTGGATGGTTCTGACTCTGGCTCTTGCGGTGTTGGGCTCGGTCGCTACGGCGCCGGCCGCCGAACTGGCGCATCGCTGGAGCTTCAACGGCAGCCTCGCCGATTCCGTGGGAGGCCAAGACGTCGCAATCGTGGAAGTGGGGGCTGGCAACGCCACCCTGTCCGACACGCAGGTCACCCTGACCGGCGGCGGCAAGGACGCGTCGGATTACGTCGATCTGCCCGACGGCATCCTGAGCAGCCTGGGCGACTCCGTCACGATCGAAGTCTGGGCCACCCAGCTCTCCATCCAGAACTGGTCGCGCATCTGGGACTTCGGCAGCAGCACGACCCACAACGTCTTCATGAGCTGGACCGTGGGCACCACGCTGACCAACGACCGCGTCGAATGGGTCGGCGGCGCCGGCGGCACCACCACGACGGACGGCACGAATGCCCCGTACACGCTGGGCACCGAGTTCCACATCGTGTTCGTCTTCCAGCCGGGCTCCATCAGTTGGTATAGTGCCCCGGTCACGGCTGTCGATCTGGGCGCCTCTCAAGGCACCGCCGCAACGACCAGCGTGCTGTCGGGCCTGCAGGACACCAACTGCTGGCTCGGACGGTCGCAATGGGGCGACAACACCGCCAACGCCAGCTACAACGAAGTTCGTCTGTGGAAGGGCGTCCTGACGGCCGAAGAGTTGGAGACTCTGCACGATCTCGGACCCGACACGATCAACGCCAACGTCTCGTCGAATCCGTCGCCGGAGCATGGCGCCGTCGATGTGCTGCGGGACACCGTACTCCGTTGGATGGCCGGCCAGACCGCCACGGCCCACGATGTCTATCTGGGCACGTCCATCAGCGACGTCGAGGCCGCCTCGACGGGCAATGCGATGGGAGTCCTGGTCAGCCAGGGCCAGAGCGACACCAGCTTTGACGCGGGCCGCCTCGAATTCGGCCAGATCTATTACTGGAGAGTCGACGAAGTGGCCGGCGGCCAGACCCACAAGGGCGACGTCTGGTCCTTCACCATCGAGCCGTATTCCTATCCCATTACGCCTGTGACGGCCACGGCCTCCAGCTTCACCAAGGACATGGGACCGGAAAAGACGGTCAACGGCTCCGGCCTCAACGACGCGGGCGAGCACGGGACGAGCTCCACCGACATGTGGCTCAGCGGCAAAGGCGCCGCCCAGCCCACCTGGATTCAGTACGAGTTCAGCCGGGTCGAGAAACTCGACAAGATGGTGGTCTGGAACTCCAACCAGGCCCTCGAGACGATCCTCGGCGTCGGCGCCAAGGATGTTGCGGTCGAATACTCCGCCGACGGCGAGAACTGGACGGCCCTGGGCGATTTCGAATTCGCGCAGGCGCCGGCCACAACCAGTTACACCGCGGATATCGCTGTGGACTTCGCCGGCGCGCCGGCCAAGTTCGTCAAGTTGACGATCTCGAACAACTGGGGCGGTCTCCTGGCCCAATACGGCCTGGCGGAAGTGCGGTTCTACTACGTCCCGGTCGTGGCCAACAGCCCGGAGCCGGCCGCCGGCGCCGCCGACGTCGATCCGCAAGTCGCCTTCGCCTGGCGGGCCGGACGCGAGGCCGCGTCCCACAAGGTCTACGTCAGCGACGACCAGCAGGCCGTCGTCGAGGGAACCGCCTCAGCGGCCACCGTCTCGACCAATGAATACGAGACCAGCCTGATGCTCGACACGACCTACTACTGGAAGGTGACCGAGGTCAACGACGCCGAAGCGGTCGCCGCCTGGGACAGCGAGGTCTGGAGCTTCTCCACCGGCAGCTTCGTCGCGGTCGATGACTTCGAAGGCTACACGGACAAAGAAGGCGGCCGGATCTACGAGTTCTGGATCGACGGCTATGAGGATGCGACGAACGGCTCGCTCGTCGGCTACGGCGAGGCCCCCTTCGCCGAGCAGACCACCCTCCACGGCGGCAAGCAGTCGATGCCCCTGGCCTACGACAACTCCGGCTCGGCCACCTATTCCGAGGCCAAGCTCACGTTCGACGGCGCTCAGGACTGGACCCAGCACGGCGTCACCACGCTGGTGATCTTCTTTAGAGGCCAGAGCAGCAACAGCAAGTCCTCGGTCTACGCCAAGATCAACGACGTCAAGGTCGCGTTCAGCGGCGTCGGCGCCACGGCGATGCCGGTCTGGAAGCAGTGGAACATCCCGCTGGCCGGGATCAGCGGCCTCAAGAGCGTCAAGAGCCTCACGGTCGGCGTCGAAGGCAGCGGCGCGGGCACCGTGTTCGTCGACGACATCCGTCTGTACGGCGCGGCCCCCGAGGTCGTCGCCCCCGCCGATCCGAGCACGACCGGGCTGGTCGGCTGGTACAAGATGGACGACAACGTCCAGGACAGCTCGGGCAAGAACTACAACGGGACGCTCACCAGCGGCGCCGGCTACGACACGGGCGTCGACGGCAAGGCCCTGGGCTTCAACGGCTCGAGCACCTACGTGGACCTGCCCATCGGTCCGGCGATCAACACGATGACCAATATGACCATCGCCACGCAGGTCAACTTCAGCGGCGGCACGGGTTCCTGGCAGCGGATCTTCGACTTCGGCTCGAGCTCCACGAACTACATGTTCCTGAGCCCGCGTCAAGGCACCAGCGGCTCGATGCGGTTTGCGATCCGCACCACCGCGGTCGGCGAGCAGATCGTGGATTCTCCTGCGGTCCTGCCGACCGGCTGGCATCATGTGGCCATCTCGATCGACAGCGCCACGATGATGATGACGTTGTACCTCGACGGCGACCCGGTGGGTCAGGCCGCGACAACGCTGCTGCCGAAGGACCTGGGCAACACGACCCAGAACTGGCTGGGCCGCTCGCAGTACACCGCCGACGCCTACTTCTACGGCCTGCTCGATGAGTTCCGGATCTACAACCGGACCCTCTCGGCCGGTGAAGTGAAGTATTTGGCAGGCGATCGATAAGGTACGTGGGGCCGTCGTGACCGCGGACGGCGGTCGCGACGGCCCTTGTTTCGACGTCACCTCACGGGCGATCAGGCCCATCCATGTGAGGCACAAATAGAGAGTGTGGGTCGATTGATGAAGAAGGGATGGAGTGTTATGAACAAGAAACTGATGTGTTTGACGGCCGCGGTCCTGCTGGCCGGCGCGACGCTGGCCACGGCGGCCGGCCCGGCGCCTGTCAGTTGGTGGAAATTGGACGAGATGTCCGGCATGTCGACGTTCGACGCCGTCACCGGCGGCGAGGGCGTCTTCAGCGGCAATCCGACCTGGATCGAGGGGCAGCTCAACGGCGCCCTGAAGTTCGACGGAACCAATGACTATGTCACGTTGCCCATCGGATCGCTCATCAGCACGCTGAGCGACACGACGATCACGACCTGGGCCGACTTCTCCAACGCCGGCGGCGCCTGGCAGCGGCTCTGGGATTTCGGCTCGGGCACCGGCGTCTACATGTTCCTGTGCGCCCGGGTCAACACCGACGGCGTGGTCCGTTTCGCGATTCGGACCGCCGCGGTCGGCGAACAGATCGTCAACACCCCGAACAAGCTGCCCTCCGGCTGGCACAATGTCACGGTCTCGCTCGACAGCGCGGCCATGATGATCAGCGTGTATGTCGACGGCGAGCTGGTCGCCAGCGGCGCCACCACGCTGCTGCCGAAGGATCTGGGCGAAACCACCCAGAACTGGCTCGGCAAGTCGCAGTGGCCGGACGCCCTCTACCAGGGCTCGCTCGACGACGTCCGCATCTTCGACAGCGTGCTGACGCAGGACGAGATCCAGGAAGTGATGATCGGCGGCTACGGACTGGCCAGCGACCCGAGCCCCGCCCAGCGCGCGGCCAACGTGCTGCCTGCCGTGACCCTGAGCTGGACGGCCGGACAGGAAGCCAAGACGCACAACGTGTACTTCGGGACTTCGGTCGACGCGGTCATCACCGCCACCGTCGAGAACCCGATGGACGTGCTGGTCGGCGCGGGCCAGGAAGGCACGACCTATGACGCCGGCAAGCTCCCGTTCGGCGCAACCTATTACTGGCGCGTCGACGAGGTGAGCGAAGACGGCACGATCTACCAGGGCAACGTCTGGTCGTTCGCGGTCGAGCCCGTCGCGTACACGCTCGGCGCAGCCAACATCACCGCCACCGCATCGAGCTCCAACGACGCGACGATGGGTCCCGAGAAAACGATCGACGGGTCGGGCCTCAGCGCCGGCCTGCATTCGGCCGTCGAGACCGACATGTGGCTCAGCGCCAACGACGGCCCCCAGCCCACCTGGATTCAGTATGAGTTCGACGGCGTGTACGGTCTGAGCGAGATGCTCGTGTGGAACTCCAACCAGGCGATGGAAGCGGTCATCGGCTACGGCGCGATGAGCGTCACCGTCGAGTATTCCGTGGACGGCGCGACCTGGACTTCGCTGGGCGACCGCGAGTTCGCGGCGGCCCCCGGCGAGCCCGGTTATGCGGCCAACACGACCGTCGATTTCGGCGGCGTTCCCGCCAAGTTCGTCAAGCTGACGATCAACAGCAACTGGGGCGGCGTCCTGCCGCAGTACGGCCTGAGCGAGGTTCGGTTCTCGTACATCCCCGCCAAGGCGACCAACCTGACCCCGGCCGACGGCGCGATGAACCTGGACAGCCCGGTGGCGCTGAGCTGGCGTCCCGGCCGGCAGGTCGTGACCCACGAGGTCTACCTGGGAACCGATGCGGAGAATTTGCCTCTGGTCGCCACGACCACGGAGCCCGCATACACCGCCGCGGTCGCGGTCGGCAACACGTACTACTGGAAGGTGGTCGAGGTCAATGAGGCCGCGACGACGCCCCGATGGGAGAGCGCGGTCCAGAGCTTCAGCACGGTCGCGGTGCCCACGAATCCCGGCACGGACAGCCTGACGCACCAGTGGACCTTCAACGACGGCACCGCCGATGACAGCGTGGGCGGCCTCAACGGCGCCCTGGTCGGCGGCGCAGCGGTGGTCGACGGCGCCCTGGTGACCACGGCCCAGGATCAGTGGATGGAGATGGACGGCGCAGCGCTGGCCATCAACACCTACGAAGCGTTCAGCATCGTCGCCTGGTACACCCCGACGGCCGGCGCCAACACGGGCTACCACATGCTGTGCTACTTCGGCGACTCGCTCAACGGCTTCGGCTCGAACGGGTTCTTCTTCACCCCGGCTCGTGGCAACGACGTCAGCCGCGCGGGCATTTCCTGCGGCGACGTCGCGGCGCCTTGGGCCGCGGAGACCGGCGTCGACGGGCCTGAGACCGATGACGGCAAGCCCCACCTGGTGGTCGCCACGATCGACGCGACGACGGTCAAATTCTACATGGACGGCGTCCTGCTCGGCAGCGCTCAGTTGTCGGCGGCGAACAAGATCAGCGCCCTGAGCACCAACTTCGCGTACCTGGCCAAGGGCGGCTACACCGGCGATCCGGAGTGGATCGGCAAGATCCATGAGTTCAGCATCTACAACAAGGTCCTCACCGGCGGCGAGGTGCTCTACCTGAGCCAGCGGGTGCCCGCAGATCCCGGCGCCGAGAGCCTGACGCACCAGTGGACCTTCGAAGACGGCACCGCCAACGACAGCGTGGGCGGCCTGGACGGCGCCCTGATCGGCGGCGCGGCGGTGGTCGACGGCGCCCTGGTGACGACGGCCCAGGATCAGTGGATGGAGATGGACGGCGCAGCGCTGGCCATCAACACCTACGAGGCGTTCAGCATCGCGGGCTGGTACACGCCGCAGGCCGGCGCCAACACCGGTTACCACATGCTCTGCTACTTCGGCGACTCGCTCAACGGCTTCGGGTCCAACGGGTTCTTCTTCACCCCCGCCCGCGGCAACGACGTCAGCCGCGCGGGCATCTCCTGCGGCGACGTCGCAGCCCCCTGGGGCGCCGAGACCGGCGTGGACGGCGTCGAGACCGACGACGGCCAGCCGCACTTCGTGGTGGCCACGATCGACGCGACGAACGTCACGTACTACCTGGACGGCGAGTTCGTCGGCAGCGCTGTCTTGTCGGCGGCCAACAAGATCAGCGCCCTGAGCACGAACTACGCGTACCTGGCCAAGGGCGGCTACACCGGCGATCCGGAGTGGATCGGCAAGATC
>CALMMH010000351.1 GCA_937868145.1 uncultured Phycisphaerales bacterium | reverse complement strand
ATCGCGTCGCGAATTTCTAAAAGACACAGGGAAACTCGCGGCGGTATCGTCGCTGGCGATGGGACTGGGCACCCGCGCGTACGCCGGCGAAAACAACACAATCCAGGTAGCCCTAGTCGGCTGTGGCGGACGAGGCACCGGTGCGGCGAAGAACGCCTTGCTGGTCAAGCAAGGTCCGGTCAAACTGGTCGCTATGGCCGATGCGTTTGAGAATCGGCTCAAGGACAGTTACGCGAACTTGAATAAGGATTTCCCGAACCAGGTGGATGTGCCCGAGGACCGCAAGTTCCTCGGATTCGACGCCTATCGCAAGGCCATGGATTGCCTGCGGCCGGGCGACATCGTGATCCTGGCGACCCCGCCGGCCTTCCGCTGGGTGCATTTCACCTACGCCATCGAGAAGAAACTCAACGTCTTCATGGAAAAGCCGGTCACCGTGGACGGCCCGACCAGCAAGCGGATGCTCGCTCTGGGCGAACAGGCCTCGGCCAAGAATCTGAAGGTCGGCGTCGGTTTGATGTCCCGCCACAGCCGGGCGCTCGGTGAACTGGTCAAACGCGTCCAGGACGGCGAGATCGGCGACGTCATTCTGCAACGTGGCTACCGCATGCACGGCCCGGCCGGATTCTTCAACTCTGAGCCGAAGCCGGCCGGCATCAGCGATTTGTGCTATCAGATAAGACGTTTCCACAGCTTCATCTGGGCCAGCGGCGGCAACTACAGCGACTTCTACATCCATATCATTGACCATCTGGGTTGGATCAAGGGCGAGTGGCCGGTCAAGGCGATGGGTTTGGGCGGCAGGCACTATCGTCAGAGTCCCGAAGGGATCACCTATGTGGATCAGAACTTCGACACTTATTCCGTCGAGTACACCTATGCCGACGGCTCGAAGTTCTTCTTCGACGGTCGCTGCATGGAAAATTGCGCCAGCCCCTATTCGAGCTACGTGCACGGCACGAAGGGCGTCGCCATCGCGTCCAAGAGCGGCGATTGCGGCCAGCCTTCCAGCATTCACAAGGGCCAGGATCCGACGAAGGCGAGCGCCATCTGGACATCGAGGATCCCCGAGGACCAGCGGGATCCGTATCAGAACGAGTGGAACGACCTGGTCGACGCCATCCGCGCCGACAAGCCGTACAACGAGGTCAAACGCGGCGTCGAGTGCAGCGTTGTGACGAGCATGGGCCGTATGTCCGCCCACACCGGGCAGGAAATCACGTTCGAGCAAATGCTCAACTGCCCGCACGAGATGGCCCCGGGCCTGGATAAACTGACGATGGATTCGCCGGCTCCGTTGCTGCCCGACGCCAATGGCCGATATCCCGTTCCTCAGCCGGGGATTGTCCGGGACCGAGAGTATTGAGTTTCACGGGCCTAAGGCCCGGCAATAACTGAAGTTATGATACGCCCTGGCCGGCTTTCCCGTCGGCCAGGGCGTTTTTTTTGTAGGTTCAGGCCGCTCCAAGGTAGGGAGCATCTTTGACACTTCTGTCACAATAAGGTTCATTGGATTGAACTTTCGTCTGTTACGTGGTATATAGAGACATCAAAGAGACAATTTTTTTGAAGGCCACGACATGCGATATGAATATCTACATCCGCGGGACGAGCTGGTGCTCACCATGCAGCGGATTTATCGATACAAGATGACCACGACCTCCGGCGGGAACCTCTCGATTCTCGACGAGAACGGCGACATGTGGATCACGCCTACCGGCGTGGACAAAGGGACGCTCACGCCGAACGACATCGTCTGCGTCCGCGCGGACGGTCGGATCGAAGGGCTGCACAAGCCCTCCTCCGAGTACCCCTTCCACAAGGCGATCTATACCGTCAGAAGGGATCTGAAAGCGGTGGTCCATGCGCACCCGATGGCCCTGGTGGCGTTCAGCATCGCGCACAAGGTGCCGGACACACACCTGTTCCATCAAGCGTGGCGGTCGAATGGCGCGGTGGCCTTCGCGCCCTACGGCACTCCCGGCAGCGAGGATCTCGGCAACAAGATCGCGCAGAAGTTCGCCGAGGGCTTCGACAGCGTGATCCTCGAGAACCACGGCGTCTGCTGCGGCGGCGGAACCCTCCAGGAGGCGTTTCAGAAATTCGAGACGCTCGAAGTGTGCTGCAAGGTCCTGATCAAGGCCCACACGATCGGCGAGCCGAAGTACTTGACCGACCAGCAGCTTCAACTGCAAAGCAAGAGCGATGTGCCGATCGATTCGTTCGAATACGACCCGACCATGATGAGCATCCGCGAGAAGGACCTGCGGAATCAGATCTGCAAGTTCGTCGAGCGTGGTTATCGCCAGGGGCTTCTGACCACGATGACCGGCACGTTCTCCGCACGGATCGACAGCGAGAAATTTCTGATCACCCCGTATCCGCTGGACCGTCATTCGGCGCTGCCCGAGGATCTGGTCATGATTCGCAAGGGCAAGAAGGAGGTCGGCAAGCACCCGAGCCGAGCCGTGTTCTCGCACAGGGCCATCTACGATGCCCATCCGAACGTCGGGGCGATCATCAACGCCTGTCCCGTCAACGCCATGGCGTTCAGCGCTTGCCACCGAACCATCGACACGTACACGATTCCCGAAAGCTACGTCTTTGTTCGCGAGGTGGGTTTGCTGCCTTTCGAATCGGTTTTCAACGATTTCACCTCGCTCGCCGAGACGTTGACGTTGCAGAGCCCTGCAGCCGTGCTTTGCAACAACGGGGTCATGGTCGTTGGCGAGAGCGTTCTGTCGGCTTTCGACAAGCTCGAAGTCCTCGAACACTCCGCCGAGGCGGTGCTGGACGCCCAGCCGATCGGCGGCCATGTGGCCATGTCTCAGGAAATCATCGACGATCTCATCGAATCCTTCCACCTCGAGCGGAAGGCCCCGAGACCAACCGCTCCGCGGCATCGGCAGAAAAATCGTTCACGATGAACCGGTGCATCATCGCTCGATGTCGGAATTGACCGTGCAAACCCCACAGCCTGTCAGGGTCTGTGTCTTCCGTCCGAATAGGCTTTTGGTCTGCCGATAATGAGCAATTATCGCAGCCGTCGCGACAGAAACCCATGCGTACCTACATTAGAAGACCGGCAACTGGTTTGTCGCCAATCGGGCCGCCGGAGAGCGGGATAGACGGCGCAACGAGGGCCGGCGAGAGAATGAACTGAGGGGTTTCCGAGTTTATCGCCAGTGGTGCGGCATGAGCGGTTGCTCGAACTTGAAAGGATGTGACCATGGGTTTGTTAGGATGGGCGTTGATCTTTCTGGTTGTGGCGATTATCGCCGCAGCCCTTGGATTTGGCGGGGTAGCCTCGGCCTCGGCCGGCATCGCCAAAGTCCTGTTCTTCGTGTTCCTGATTGTGTTTATCGTTCTGCTGATCATGGGTTTGCTTCGGGGGGGCGGCGTCACTGCCTGACGATGCGCCCCAGGGGGCGCCACAGGATCGTGCAGGGGTCCGCCTGAGCCCGTATTCAGGGCACGATAGGCATGAAGGACGCCCGGTCATGGGTTCATGAGAAAGACCAACCTCGAACGAAGACACCACCCGTGGCCGGGCGTCGCGTGTTTGATCCCCGTCATCCCGATCGACAGAGAGAAACAGGCGATATCACGCTAACTTGCATTGAGTTCCATCGGGATTTCGCTGAAATCATACAGGACGATGCGGGATTCGTCCGTGTTGGCATTGTCTTTATCCAGGATCATGTGAATGTAGCGGATGCCCCGATCGTGCAGTTGATTCACGATGTCCGATGAGATCCCGGGCTCCAACCTGGGCTCAAAGAGAAAGTGTTCCACAAGGTTGTGATGTTCCGGGCGAAATGTCTGGGAATAGTAGCCCTTCAGAACGATCGGCTCGGTTGTCAGACCTTCGATCGTGGTCTGCTCCCACCGTTTCAGGGGCGCCGTGTTGCCGCCGCCCAGTTCCCACGCAGTCAGCCCTTCCGGCAGCGGCGGATAGTAGAAGGAGGAATGGATTGAGATCCCGTTTGCTGAGAGGGTTCGCTCCTGCGGCACATCCTCGCTGCTGGGGGCCGGGTAGGCCCACAGGGATACCGTATTGCTTGCGACGTAGCCCATGCCCGACGAATTCCACGACATGACCGGATACGTATACTCCACGTTCAGCGTCAGGAATTTGTAGGGCACGCGATAGCCGGAACACCCCAGATCCGAGGGAGCCAGGATCGGCCGCTGCGAGGATTCGATCGCGGTGGGCACGTCGGCTGTCCGCAGGCGATACGTTCGAGAGTTCGACAAATCCTGGAATTGCCAGCTATCGATCGTATCGTTTTCGTTGACGAGGTGTTCTCCGAGCGGCAGGAGCCGCAGGTTCTCGGAGACCGTCCGAATCCGATCCCCATCGAGATACTCGATCTGCACGTCGGTGTAGAGCCCCTCGTTGAGGGCGTTGCAGTCCAAGATCGTGTTGCGGGTCTGGAGCGTCCAGCGGGATTTGAGGCGGTGATCGGCGAACACGTCCACCGTGTCCTTCAACGCCACTTCGCCCGTATAGACTTCGAAGCTCGTCGGTTGATTGATCAGGTAGGGAGTCTGCGTCCCATTGGAGGACGGGACCTGTCGAACTTGTTTAATGACCAGACCGCCTGCAGGCAGCGCTTCGCCGCCGGGGGCGACCTTTTTGTACTCGATGTCGAGAATGTAGTCGGTCTTGCCTGTGGTTCGGGCAAATTCGTCGCTCACGCGAACCAGGAGACTCGTCAATTCCGTGTAGTCATCGGACCAGGTCATGACGGTGTCGCCCAGCCGGACCAGGCTGGACGCGGTGACGAGTTTGGGAGGCACGATGCTGCCGGAGGGCAGGAGGGTGACTGTGACTTCCTCCGGGATTGAGTTGTCCTCGGGATTCGTCACAGACACCGAGCCCTGCTGACTGATGAGAGTGACGGTGATGTTGGATTCTGCTCCGTCTCTTTCCAGAGTGGCCACGCCGTTGGCCAACTCGATCTCGTCGGGGAAGGAATGATGCACCACGACCGCCATGCCGACCTGGGTCTCGTCAAGGCCCCGGCGGAGACGCTCCAAGTAGGCGTTGTCGTTGTAGAAGCTGGCGAAGACCTGCCGGATTGCCTGGAAGATATCCTTTTCCGACTCCCGGTTCGGGTCGCAACCGCAGGGGCCTTCCGCATCGAGATCGATCGCGTCGGCCAGACAACCGCTGTAGCTGTCATAGAGGCCGGCGCCGACGAAGTCTACGCTATCCTCGACGTTCGTCGAGCTGCGGAATCGCAGCGGGGCGATGGGATCGAAGCCGAAAATCGGGTCGCTGAGCACGTCGACCACCGCAGCCTGCAACTCTTGCGAGAACGTCGTGAGGCCGGCATTGGTGAATAGGCCACGAATTGCGGCCATGTCCTGCGAGAGGCCTTTCATGTCGGCCGGAGGATAGGTGGTGTATTCTGCCAGTCGCCGGGCGATCTCCTCTCGAAGCGTCGGGCCGACGATCTCCGGCGGGATCTGCCATTGGGTCGGTTCGGTGACGTCGTCGGTCAGGTACATGCCGTTGAGAGTCGCCACCTCATCCGATGCGTTGTACAGCTCGATCCAATCGGGGTGTTTGCCGCTTGCACAGGGATCTTCAATGGTTTGATCGTTGTCCGCCATGAGCTCATTGATGACCAGGCTGTTTGTGATTTCACCTGCGGAAGCGGAGTTGGGTTGTCCAGGCGTAGGCGAGGGGAACGTCTGCCAGGAATCGCTGCCGTCGACGGATCGACCGTAGGAAACATCCTGGGTCTGGGGCCCGAACTGGATCGAATCCAGGAGCGTGGCCCCGTCCTTGTCGAACAGGCTGATGGTTTCGCCGCTTTTGCTCAATCGAAAACTCGTGTGCGTGGGACCTTGTTCCTCGTCGCCGTCGGCCCAGAGCAGCAGATGCTCCCGGGGCATTAGATTGATGGTCGCCCTGGCGGCAAGCGGTTGGTCCAGAAACGCGTTCCAGAGGTCGAACGTCAGCGCGATCGCCTGGGGGGAGTTGTCCGGCACGGCCGCTCGCAGGATACTGAAGTTGGCGGCCTTGCCTCCGACGTATCGGATGTCCGAGGCCTGCAGCCCTTCCGTGGGAACGCCGAAGGTTCCCGCCGACGCCGTTGGCGTAATGCTCAGCGACGCCGGATTCTTGAGTTGCAGAATCTCCGTTGCGGCCGTCTCGTCGAGCAGATCGTCCGTGTCGAGGACCCAGACGTCCACGCCGTAGTCGTCCTCATACGCGCTGAAGACGATCCGATGTCCCACGAGTTCCTGCGCGTGCTGAGCATCCGCCTGAAGGGCCAGGTGCACGAAAGGCACTTCGTACGTCCGCGAGAGAATGGCCACGTGCGAATTGGGCGTGGAAGGAGCCAGTGATACGATGCCCGCAACGAAGGGGATTTCGGCCGGCACTCCGTCGGTGAGCAGAATATCCGTGGGCTTGAGAGAGCCATTGTGATAGGCGTCTGCGATGTCTTTGGCGGGGATGTAGGTGAGTCGCCCAAAGGCCCATCCTTGTGAATAGCAGGCGTTGCCCTCGCTCCATCGCGTCGTCGAACTCAGCGGAATGCCTTCGGATTCGAACCAGTCGCGGTTGGCCGAGGCCGTAGCCTGCTGCTCATAGGTTGGGAAATAGAACGCTCGCACGTCGGCAGGGGCCGCCACATGGGTTTTGACCCTGTTGAATAGATCGCGAATCTCCTCTCGCGTGAACGGGTCCTGACGCACGAATTGGATGCCGTACTCGCGGAACGTGGGCTCGGTCGGCCAGACCGCCGCCGGGGGCAGGATCACGGTGCCCAGGATGGCTTTCTGTCCCTCTTCGAACAGGGTGGCGGCGTTGAATTGCGGAGCCGTCATGCCGATGAACGGATCCAGCAGTTGCGAGGCGAAGCTGTAGTGGAACGCGAAATCCTTCTTGCTGCAATTCTGGAAGTAAACGACATTCGGATCGTAGGGCTCCAGCAGGATCGTGAACTTGATCCACTTGACGCTCTCCTTGGAGATGCCTCGATCACAGAACGCGTCGTAAGGGAATGCCACATCGTTCTTCCAGTGGGGCGAGGGGGTGATCGTCCCGTAATCCGCGTACGCCGCGTGCAGGGTGACCAGGACCAAAATCCCCGCGATCCATGGGGACGAAGAATGATTTCCGTAGTTGCCGCTCATGTGCTCCGCTCCGTTTTTCACTTTCTGTCGATTATTTCCCAGGGAAATCGTATTACTCGATGCTCATCCCGGCTTCGGTCGTTCCTCCGTAGGCGCCCATGTTGACGGTTCCGCCGTTGGGGGCGGGTTCGTAGCCGACCTCACTCTCCGAATACCCGGCGTCGATCGCAGGACTGGTCACTTCATCGCGGACCCACTCGCCTGTGCTCGCATCCCAACGGCCCGCCTGGGATTTCAGATGGTAATCGCCATCGACCCAGACGGCCCGATCGTCATCGTACGCCAGCGCGACGGCTGAATCGTCCGGATCTGCCCAGTGGCCGCGCCGAGCGAACAGCGGATCCTTGTGGATGTTGCCCAGATCCGCCCACCAGCCTCGCACGCAACAGTAACGGATCGAGGGATCGCTGACGCCGCCTGAGCGAATCTCGGTGGGCCGGTTCTCCCAGAGGATCGAATCGATCATGGCGATGTCGCTGTCGTCGAGGAGTATCCCTGCGCCGTCCGTGCCGCCCCAGTTGTCCGCGAAAGTGCAGTTGACCAGCACGGCCCGGCTGTCTCGAAAGAGGGCGACCGCTCCGTTGGAATCGGAGCAGCGGTTGCCGACGATCAGGCAATTGGTCAGAGTGGGACTGCTTTCGTCGCAGTAGATCGCCCCGGCGGGACTGCCGCGGCCCTTGGTGATGACAAAGCCGGACAGGCCGCAGTTAGAGCCGGCGCCGGGAAGGAGGGTCACGACCGGGCCGCCGCCGACGCCTTCGATGATGGCGCAAGGGCCGCCATGTGGAGCGATGGGATCGATCGCCATCAGGTAAATCTTTTTGCCTCGCAAGTCGATGTTCTCGCGATAGACGCCTGGATAGACGACGACGGTGGCTCCATTCTGTGCGACGTCGATGGCGTCCTGGATGCGGCCGATGGGATGTTCGATCGAGCCGTCTGCGTTGGGATCGTTGCCGTTCGGGTCGGCGGGCCCCGGATCGTTCGCGGCGTCGTCATCCACATAGAGCGTGGTCAGTGGGCTCGAGAAGTTCGCCTTGATGGCGTAGTCCTCGGTCATTGCAAGGGACAGCGGATTCTGAGTCGAGGAGATGTCGCCGGACCAGCCTGCGAACGTGAAACCGGGGTTCGGCCGGGCTTCGATGCGCACGGAGATGTTGAAGTCGTACGTGAAGGAGCCTTCCCCGGGACTGGTCACCGACCCTCCCGGTGTGGACGAGAGAGAAAGAATTCTGCCGACGTGGCCGTTGTGTTCGATGAAGACGCCGGGGTTGTTCTCGGCGATCTGTGGGATATAGATGTCATACGCTTCCTGGGGAAGGGGATTCTCCCGCAGCAGGAGGATCGAAAGAGACTTGAGACTGCACAGGGCCGAGATGTCGCGGATGCGATTGGACGTGAGGTCCACGTCCCGCAGGCGACTCAGGCCGCCCAGCGAGGAAATGCCGCTGACCTGGTTGCACGAGAGGTCGAGCGTCCTCAGCGCGTTCAGCGTCGCCAAGGGGGAGATATCGGTGATGAAATTATTCCACAACTGCAAATCCGACAGTTCAGTCAAGGACGACAGGACCGACAAGTCGCCGATCTGATTACAGCCCAGGTCCAACTCTCGCAAGTGCGTCATTCTGGAGATGGGGGAAAGATCGCTGATCTTGTTGAAGCGAAGGATCAACGTCCCCAGTCCGGTCATGTTCGCCAGAGGCGAAAGATCCGAGATGGAGTTCGCATGCAGGTTCAGGTAGGTTAGCCGGGTCAGGCCCGACAGGGGCGAAATGTCGCTGATGTGGTTTTGCGAAAGCTCCAACGAGGTCAGATTCGTCAATCCCGACAGCGCGGAAACGTCGCTGAACAGGTTGAAGCGGAGTTTCAGCGTCCGCAGATTCTTGGCGTACTCAAGGCCCGTGAGGCTCCTGATTCCCTGCTCCTGTTCGTCCCAGTCCTCGACGCAACTGAGTTCCGTCAGTTCGAGCATGTCCGTTGGCGTCGGATCCGACACCCACAACGTTCCCTCAATGGCCGCTTTCAGGCGGGGATCGGGGATATTCACCGGCGATTCCCCCTGAACACGACCGACACAAACGAACAGCAATGCTGTAGAAAGAAAAAGTGCCTTCATCTCGATGCCCTCTGTCCACGCCGCAGGACGCCAAACGCCTGTGATGTGGCCTCTTTTGCTGCCAACCTCTCGCTTTTCAACTTACCATGTTCGTACGGTTATTGCCCGACACTGACGTCGGCGGACCTTCCAACGCTCAAGCTGGCCTCGGCGGTTCCGCCGTAGACGCCCATATTGACGGTCCCGCCGTTGGGAGCGGGCTCGTAGCCGACCGGACTGGCAGAGTCTCCCGCGTCGATCGCAGGACTGGTCACTTCATCGCGGACCCACTCGCCTGTGCTCGCATCCCAACGGCCCGCCTGGGATTTCAGATGGTAATCGCCATCGACCCAGACGGCGCGGGTATCGTCCCTCGCGAGCACGAGGGTTGCATCGTCCGGATCCGCCCAGTACCCGCGGCGGGCGAGCAACGGATCGCTGTGTGTATTGCCCAGGTCGGCCCACCAGCCCCGGACGCAGCAATAGCAAATGGAGGGATCGCTATCGCCGCCGGAACGGATCTCGGCAGGCCGATTTTCCCAGAGAATCGAGTCCGTCATGGTGATGCTGCTGTTTTCGAGCACCAGGCCTGCGCCGTTTTCGCCGCCCCAGTTGTCCGCGAAGGTACAGTTGATCAGCACGGCCTGGCTGTTCTGAAAGAGAACGACAGCTCCATGAGAATCGGCGCAGCGGTTGCCGACAACCAGGCAGTTGCTGAGAGTCGGACTGGCGCTCTTGCAGCAGATAGCGCCGACGGAGTCCCCTCGTCCTTTGGTGATGACGAAGCCGGACAAACCGCACCTGGCTCCGGCGTCGGCCGAGACGGTCACGACCGGCGCGCCGCCGACGCCCTCAATGAGGGCGCAAGGGCCGCCGTGAGGAACGAGGGGATCGACAGCCGTGAGATAGATTTTCTTGCCGAGCAGATCGATATTCTCCCGGTAAATGCCGGGATAGACGATGATCGTGGCTCCGTTCTGCGCGACGTCGATGGCGTTCTGGATACCGTCGAAGGGATGTTCGGGCGAGCCGTCGGCGTTGGGGTCGTTGCAGGTCGCGTCGTTCGGCGCCGGATCGTTCGCGGCATCGTCATCCACGTAGAGCGTGGTCCTCGGACTCGCGAAATTCGCCTTGAGAGTATAGTCGTCCGCCATCGTCAGGAACAAGGGGTTCTGTGTCGAAGACATGTCGCCGGACCAGCCGACGAAGACAAAGCCGGGGTCTGCCTGGGCTTCGATTCGTACGGCTTCATCGTAATCATACGTGTAGGAGCCTTCTCCGGGACTGATGACGGATCCTCCCGACGTCGAGGAGAGGGAAAGAAGCCTGCCGGTGTGGGTGTCGCTCTCGATGAAGATCCCCGGATTGTTCGCGGCGATCTGCGGAATGTGAATGCTGTACGCTTCCTGAGGAAGGGGATTGTCCTGCAACTTCAGGGAAGAGAGAGAGGTGAGACCGCACAGGGCGGAGATGTCCGTGATTTGATTGGAGGTGAGATCGAGGTTTCTCAGATGCTTCAGGTTTCGCAGCGCCGAGACGTCGGCGACTTGATTGTACGCGAGGCTCAGCGACGTGAGCGCGTTCAACGCAGCCAGCGGAGAAACGTCCTGCACGGAATTGCTCCAAAGCTGCAGAGTCGACAATTGCGTCAACGAAGACAAGGGCGACAAGTCGCTGACCCGATTGCCGTTCAGATCCAGCGTGCGTAAACCGGCCATGCCCGCGAGGGGAGACAGGTCGCTCACGTCGTTGTACCGAAGGACCAACTCCGTGACCCGGGTCATCTGCGAGAGAGCGGAAATGTCCGAGAAACAGTTTGCATGCAGATTCAGGTAGGTGATTTTGGTCAGACGCGACAACGGCGAGAGATCGCCGATGAAGTTCTCCGACAACTCCAGCGAGGTCAGATTCGTCAAATTCGCCAGGGGAGAGACGTCGCTGAAAGGATGCAGACGGAGTTTCAACGTCCGCAGATTCCCGGCGTACTCAAGTCCCGTGAGACCCTTGATTCCCGCCACTTGTTCATCCCACTCCTGGACGGACGTGAGTTCCGTAAGGGCCAGCATGTCCGTCGGCGTCGGATCCGATACCCACAGCGCGTTCTCGATGGCGGTCTTGAGCACAGGATCGGGGATGCTCACGGGCGACTCTCCTTGCGCCCGGCCGACACCCGCGAATAAGAACGCCATAGAAAAACAAAAAACCGTCCTCATCAGGACTCCCCTCTGTTCGTGCCACAAAGAACACCGGTTTTTGTGGTGTTACTTCTCTCCCTTTGAACTTCTCGCTTTTCAACTCACTGCATTCGTTCCGCTACTCTCTCAAGAACTTCTGAGAGCCGATGATGCCCCCAACGCTCATGCTGGCTTCGGTGGTTCCGCCGTAGACTCCCATATTGACGGCGTTGCCGTTCGGGGCAGGTTCGTATCGGACCGGACTGGCCGGGCTCCCGGCGTCGATGGCAGGGCTGGTGACATCGTCGCAGGACCATATGCCTTCGCTCGGGTCCCACCGTCCGGCCTGAGATCGCAGGTGGTAGTCACCGTCCATCCAGACGGCGCGATCATCGTTTTGCGTGAGGACGACGGCACTGTCGTCCGGATCGGTCCAGTAACCGCGGCGAGCGAACAACGGATCGCTGAAAGTGTTGCCGAAGTCGGGCCACCAGCCCCGGACGCAGCAATAGCGGATCGAAGGATCGCTGTCGTCGTCGGAGCGGATTTCGGCAGGCCGATTCTCCCAGAGAATCGAATCGATCATGGTGATACTGCTGTTCTTGAGAGCCAGGCCGGCTCCCCTTGCCCCGCCCCAGTTGTCTGCGAGGGTGCAGTTGGTCAGCACTGCCCGGCTGTCTCGGAAGAGGACCGCGGCTCCGTTCGGATCGGTGCAGCGATTTCCGACGATCAGGCAGTTGCTGATGGCGGGATCCGCTCCATCGCAGCAGACCGCCCCGGCGAGAGTGCCCCGCCCGCGGGTGATGACGAATCCGGACAGGCCGCACTTGGAGCCGGAGCCGTAACCGATGGTCACGACCGGGTTCCCAGCGACGCCTTCGATGGTGGCGCAGGGTCCGCCGTTGGGTGCGAGAGGGTCCACCGCCGCGAGATAGGTCTTCTTGTCGAGCAGATCGACATTCTCCCGGTAGATGCCGGGGTATACGATGATCGTGGTTCTGTCCTGCGCCACTTCAATGGCAGATTGGATGCTGTTGATCGGGTGCTCAGGTGAGCCGTCGGCTCCGGGATCGGCCGGGGCGTCGTCATCCACGTAGAGCGTGTCTCGTGTGCTCACGAAATGGGCTCGAAGCGTGTAATCCTCCTCCATGAAGATGTCGGCGGAACTGCTGGTGACAGGGAACTGGCCGGTCCATTTGAGGAAGACGAAGCCGGGATCGGCCTGGGCACGGAGATGGACCAGTGCGTCGTAGTCATACAGGAACTCGCCTTCCCCCGGCTCGACCACGTTTCCGCCGAAGGTCGAGGACAACGTCAGCATGCGTCCTCGGTGGGGGTCCAACTCGATTTCGATGCCCGGATTGTTCGCACGGATTTGGGGCAGGTAGACATCGTAGGCCTCGTCATTCAGAGGGCAGTCTCGAAAATCGGCATACCGCAAGGATTTCAATTCCGCCAAGGAGGAAATGTCGCTGACCAGCGTTCGCAGAAGCGAGAGATTCGAAAGCCCCGACATGTTGGCCAGCACGGAGATGTCGCTGACCGGGTTCTCGCGAAGGGCCAGCGTGCTCACACTCACCAGACCGGACAAAGCCGAGATGTCGGTGATATCGTTGTTATGAAGGTCCAACAGATTGAGATGGGTCAAGCCGCTCAGGGCCGACACATCCGTGATTCGATTGTCGTTGAGACTGAGCGAGGTGAGATTGTGCAGTCCGGCCAACGGCTGCAGATCGCTGACCTGATTGAATCGCAGACTCAGATTCTGCAGATTCACAGCGTATTCCAAACCCGTCAAATCCTTGATGCTGCATGCCTGTCCCTCAAGACTCGTCAATCCCAACAGGTCCGTGGACGTAGGATCTGTGACCCACAGGGCGTCTTCGATGGCTCTCTTGAGCCCCGGATCAGGAATAGAAACCGGGGTTTGGGCCTCCGCGTGGGCAGAAAACAAGACCCCTAATAACAGAAGTAATGGCGCGCTTTTCATTCCGCTCTCCTGTACCATGCCAAACGCTTTTCCAACAGGCTATCTCGTAGGTCACCATTATAGCATTTTCGTCCGCTGTCTACAAATGAAATTGCCGTAGACGAGAGTCCCGAGTCTTGAGAATGACGCAGCGCCCACGCGAATTTCTCATTTATTTTCCGTTCTTCAGCACAAGATGCGTCTTTTCTGTTGTTGTGCTGTCTGTCACGAATTCCGTTAGTCGCTGCACTTGTGCGAGGCCTTGCGCCGACGGTTGACGTTGTCTGCATTCCAGGGTATGGGCAAATATCGAGATATCGCGGTTTCGCGGCGCATCCGACGCTGTTGTCCAATCGACTGTCGTTGCTCTCTGAGCCGATGTGCACGACAGGACCATTGCCGACGCTTTCGATTGTTGCGCAAGGGCCTACATGGGGGGGCTTCGGACCGACGACCGATCCTCCGATTGTTGAGGAGACCTAGAGGATGCGTCCGGCGTGCGAATCGTGCTCTACGGCTTTCTTCAGACGAGAGTCCCCGAAGGACACCGGCAACTCGGCGCGTCCAAGCTCCGCCAGCAGCAACAACAGGATCGCGATGACTCCCGGCATGGGGCAAGCCAACCTGTGAAAATCGGCTGTCTACTGAATGATTGATGGAGAACCCCTATGCCAATAGGGAAATTGCCTCCAGAGCGGTGTTCTGCTATGATCGGATGCGATGGCTGACTGCAGACCACGACAACCGATTGTCCTTTCGTTCGACCGCGGGACGCTTCTGCTGACGGGACCGCAGTCGCGGGAACTATCCGCCATGCCGGAAAGTTCCCTGTGGAAATGGGACGTGCGTGTTGACGCGTGGCGGTGCGACGCAATTCATTACGCGGCGGTGAGGGACGCGCTGAGTCGGCGGTTCGGGGTGGGATTTCGCGACGACTTGCCTGCGCCGGTTCGGGTCTCCTGGCCTAAAAGTGATTTGCCCGAGTCTCGTGTCGAACAAAAGGAGGCGCTCG
This sequence comes from uncultured Phycisphaerales bacterium, assembly GCA_937868145.1. Taxonomy (GTDB): domain Bacteria; phylum Planctomycetota; class Phycisphaerae; order Sedimentisphaerales; family Anaerobacaceae; genus PLanc-01. The sequence goes on along the minus strand of CALMMH010000351.1, from coordinate 4,042 downwards.
CGGCGTGGATGCGGGCGGGCCGACGGGGGCAAATCATCATGCCGACCGGGACAGGGAAGACCGAGGTGGCGTTTGCCGCCATGGCCGAAACGCAGGTGGCGACGCTGATCGTGGCGCCCGTGCGGGATTTGATGTATCAGTGGCATCGCCGTATCCTCAAGACGTTCGGCTACGACGCCGGGATCGTCGGCGACACCACGTTCGATATCCGGCCCGTGACGGTGACGACGTACGACAGCGCGTACATTCACATGGATAAAATGGGCGCGGGCTTCGGCCTGCTGATCTTCGATGAGGAGCACCACCTGCCCGGTCGATGCCGGCGCGAAGCCGCGATTCTCAGCGCCGCCACGATGCGGCTGGGACTGACCGCGACGCCCGAGCGGTCCGACGGTCTGCACGCGGACCTCGACTGGCTCGTCGGCCCGGTTGCGTACCGTCTGCCGTTTCATCGGGTGCGAGGCTCGACGCTGGCGGAGTTCGACGTGGTCCGCATTCCGGTGGCGCTGACTGACGTCGAGCAGGCGACCTACGACCAGTGCAGCCGAGTCGTACAGCATTTCATGACCTCGCGGCGCAAGGAGCAGCCCGGTTACTCGTGGCAGGATCTCTGCAAGGAGATGGGCAAGGACCCACAAGCCCGCCACGCCCAGAAGGCCTACTATCTCAAGCAGTCCATCGAGGACCGGGCCGCCGAGAAGCTCCGCGTCCTGGAGGATCTGTTTCGGCTCCACGTCGGCCAACAGACCATCGTCTTTGCAGGTTCCAATGCGATGGCGGTGGAGGTCTCCAAGCGATTCCTCGTTCCGAGCATTCTCTCTCACACGCCCAAGCGGGAGCGGCTGGCCGTGCTCGATGGCTTCGCGAAAGGTGAGTTCCCGGTTCTGGTGGCCAACCGCGTGCTCGACGAGGGTGTGGATGTTCCCGAGGCCAAGGTCGCGGTCGTGATCGGCGGGCAGGCTTCGACACGCCAGGCCACCCAGCGGCTCGGCCGGGTCCTGCGCCGCAGCGGCGACGCGAGGGCCACTCTGTACGAGGTGGTCTGCGAGGACACCAAAGACGTCGAGCGATCCCGCAAAAGACGAAGAAGCGATGCTTACGAGCGAACAGTCCATCGTCGAGTATAAGGACGGCCGGGCGATCCCCGACCGGCTCACGCAGGCGGCGCATCGGCACTATCGCGACTACGCCGAGCGGATGCTGGCGGTCTATCGCGACGGCGCCGGTCGCCAGCGACGTGCTCTGCACAAGGAGATTGGAGCGATCTTTGCTGAGGAGCCGGATTGTCCGGTCCGTCGTATCCAGGCCTTCTGCAAACTGCTCGACGATGCCGCCGTCTACCGGACCGATCCCGCGGGCAAGGCCTCCAAGCTCCGGTTGGAAGTCTTCTCCAGGGCTTGCAGCCTGCACCCGCTCGTCCAGAAGCCCGACCGGCTCTTCGAGCACCAGGAGGCCCAGGCCAAGGCCGAGCTGGCCCGGGATCTCGGCATGTCGTGGGAGGAGATCGAGTCTGCCCTGTACGGCGACGTGGTCGCATTTCAGCAGCTCGAAAGCTTCCCGGGCTATTCCGACGCCGCTGCGTTTCTCTCCCGCTACAATGTCGCCCAACTCCAGGCGGCGCTGTACCGCGCCGAAAGGATGGTCGTCACTTCGACCGGCGATCTCAAAATCATCATCCGCTACGCCAAGCTGGCCCGCCTGTTGCATGAGATCGAGCGGCTGGGCCCGTCCACCTATCGCATCACATTCTCCGGCCCGATCTCGGTGCTGCACGAGACCCGTCGCTATGGCGTGAACTTCGCCCGTTTCCTGCCGGCGCTGCTGGCCTGCAAAGGGTGGGAACTGGCGGCCATCGTGCAGACGCCGTGGAAGACGAAGGCCACGCTCTTGGTTTCCGACGCGGACCGCTTCACGAGTCATTTGCCTGCGCCGGAGGAGTTCGACTCGGCTCTCGAAGAGTCCTTCGCGAAGAAATTCGGTCCGGCCCGCGACGGCTGGCGTCTGATCCGCGAGGGCGACATTCTCCACGATCGGCAAACGACCTTCATCCCCGATTTCACTTTCCGCCACGACAACGGTACGGAAGTCCACCTGGAGATCGTGGGCTTCTGGACGCCCGAGTATCTGGAGCAGAAACGCCAGACTCTTCGCCGTTTTCACCGCCACAGGATTCTCCTGGCCGTGCCGGAACGCTCCCTCCGCGAGGACGCGGCCGTCACGGATAACATCATCCTCTATAAGACCGCCCTGAAGATCGAGCCGGTCATCGCTGCCCTCGAAGCAACCCGAAACCAGCCCGGCCGGTGATCGCCAAGACTTTGACCCGATCCCTGCGATCAGGGGCAGAGCCCCCAAGGGACGGTCAGATCACGTATCTTTGCCCTCTCGATGTCCGTAGGCATTCGCGATACGGCGATTGAGGTTTCCCCCGATAGGTGATGGGTGAGCGGGGATATACAACTGCACAGGAGCCGGTCAGCGTGACGACTCGGGCGTCAGACAAGGAAAGGAGAAAACAGACCATGGCATTGCCCGATATCTTCAGACCCAGTAGAGCCCTTCGACACCGCGGGGGCGAAAGTTTTCTGCGTCCTTTCGACGAAATGCGGCGAATGATGGAAGATTTCTGGATGGCTCCGTTCGAAGAGATGGGCCGATGGAGCCAGACGTTCACGCCCCGCGTTGACGTAAAGGACGAGGATAATCATGTCGTGGTTTCCGCGGAACTGCCGGGAATCGATCAGAAGGACATCGACGTGACCGTGACGCGCGACAGCGTGCGGATCGCCGGGGAGAAGAAACACGAGGAGGAGAAGGAAGAACATGGCTATTACCGCCGGGAGACCTCCTATGGCTCCTTCGAGCGAATCATCGATCTGCCCGCGGAGGTCGATGAGAACAAGGCCGACGCCCAGTTCAGCAAGGGCGTTCTGACGATCCGGCTGCTCAAGAGCGAGCAGGCCCGGTCCAAACAGAAGAAGATCGAAATCAAAAGTGCCTAAGCTCCTGCCAAAGGGACGGGCTCGGAAGCACTAGAGCGGCTCTCCGAGCCCGTCCAGCCTTCTCGATGCGGGAGATCCTAACCATTCCTGTCGATGAGCAACCGTCGTATCCCGGCAATCGCAAGATGGAACGGCGGATCAAGAGCATCATCGAACTCATTCTTCCGGCGATCTCGGAGAATGTCGAGTCCGGAGAAGTCATCGCCGTTCTGGTTTCGGTGGGGAACGTGGTGGAGAAGGACCAGCCGGTCGCCGAGTGCGGATTGAGCGAAGAACAAGCCAAATCGCAGGGGGGGGCGTACAAAGTCGCCCGGTTCCCCTAGCAGGCGTCCGGCCGGGCCGCTACGCTCGGCGAGAGCACGGGCCTGACCAAATCGATCCGCAGTCGGAGCGCGTTCTCGGCGTCGGCATCGTCGGCGTCAACGCCGGCGAGTTGATCTCCGAAGCGGCTCTCGCGGTCGAAAGGGGCGTGACAATCGCTGATGTCGCGATGACTATTCATCCGCACCCCACCCTTTCCGAGACGATCACGGAGGCCGCGGCCCGTTCCCTCAATCGCGGCATTCACGTCGGGTCTGGCCGCTGATTGCTGAATAAGGATTTATGAGGTCGTCAATATGTAACATCGCAATTCTCCGCATCCTGTCGCGATGACACGTCGCGTCTTCTCGCTTCCTTTCTGTCCTCAATACCCGTCAATCCCCATGGAATACTGCGGAATAGGCAATTTTCTGCGGGATTCTAAGGATTTCCCTTGCCTTGTTGCAGAAGCTCCCTTATGATCGTTCCACGATAGAGAATCTGTGTTCTACGCCCGACACCTGCGAAATGCAGTCTTGCCGGCAACTGCCTGGGTGTTTGGGCTCTTGGGGGTTTGTGTCTTACACGTTTTGCAACATGGTTGTTGTTTAGGAACATCATGATCACACGAAACACTCTATACTCAGTCGTACTCTGCGCACTATTTTCCCAAGTTCTGTGTCTAGGAGCAGACTATTATGTCGATGCCTCAGGGGGCAACGACGGCAACGCCGGGACGA
>CALMMH010000350.1 GCA_937868145.1 uncultured Phycisphaerales bacterium | reverse complement strand
TCGTTCATGACGACGATCATGTCGGCCGCAATGACCGTGCTGAACCGGTGGGCGATCATGATCGTGGTGCGACCTTTCATGATTTCCTCGATGGCCGAGTGGATCTTGGCCTCGCTTTCGGCGTCGATCTGGCTGGTGGCCTCGTCGAAGATCAGGATCGCCGGGTTTTTGACGATGGCCCGGGCGATGACAATCCGCTGGAGCTGGCCGCCGCTGAGGCCGACGCCTTGCTCGCCGATGACGGTGTCGTAGCCTTTGGGCATCCGCGTGATGAATTCGTGGGCGTAGGCTCGCCTGGCCGCCGCGACGATCTCGTCCTGGGTGGCTCCTTGTTTGCCATAGGCGATGTTCGAGGCGATGGTGTCGTTGAAGCTGATCACCTGTTGGGTCACCATGCCGATCTGGTCCCGCAGGCTGCGAATGGTCACGTCGCGAACGTCGTGGCCGTCGACGAGAACCCGGCCGGAATCCGGGTCGAAGAATCGAGGCAGGAGATTGGCCAGCGTGGTCTTGCCCGAGCCGTTGGCGCCCACGATCGCGACGTTCTGGCCTGCGGCGATGGTCAGATTGATCCCGTGAAGCGTCGGGCGCGGAGAACCGGGATAGGTGAACACCACGTTCTGGAACTCGATGACGCCCTGGGCCGGCGGCAGGGGGATCGCGTCCGGCTTCTCCGGCTCGAGCGGCTGTTCAAGGATCTCGAAGACTCGCTCGGCCGCGGCGTTGGCTTGCTGGATCTTGGTGTACAGATCGCTGGTCTTTCGTATGGCTTCGGCGGCGGCTCCGAGCAGAATGAGCAGCAGCAGGAACTCCGGACCGTCCAACTGCCCCTTGGTCACCCACACCATGCCGACGACGAGAGCCCCGGTGCCGGCGACCATGCCGAGCACTTCCAGCAGGGGATGCGTCGCCGCATCCACCTTGGAGATCTTGAGCAACTGCTTGAGCAACTGATCGTTGATGGTGCGGAACCGGCGCTGTTCGTACTCTTGCTGGTTGTAGATTTTCACCACACGCAGGCCGGTCACCGTCTCCTGAAGCTTGGAGAGCATCTGAGAACTGGCGACCAGGGAATGGCGCGTGGCCTTCTTCATCTTGCGGCCGAACGAGCCCAGGGTCACGGCGACGAACGGCGCGCCGCACAGGAACACCAGCGACAATTGCCAGTTGAGGAACAAGGCCGTGACGAGCATGATCAGGGCGTTCATGGGTTCTCGGAGCGCCTTGCCCAGAAGCACCCGCATGGCGCCTCCCATGGTGACTGTGTCGCGGACGATCCGGCTGATCAGATCGCTGGGACGTTCGTCGGCGAAGTATCCGACCGGCATGTGCGTCATGTGCCTGAAAACATCCTCGCGCATTTTGTTGATGCCCACTTCGACGATCTTCTGGCCGAGGTAGTCCTGGTAGAACTTGGCGATGCAACGGATGAGCGTCACCAGGGTGACGGCCCCCATGATGATCAGGATGGCCTTGACCTTGTCGTTCGCAGGCAGAAGACCCACGATTTGCTGACCGGTCCGGGCGGCCGCAACCTGAGCCTGCCACTGGAGGCGTTTGATCGCCGACCAGTCGAGATCCTGAATGTACTGCTCATTGTCGGGGGTCGCCAGCTCAATGGCAAGGACCTGGCCTTGTTGACGTCTGACCTTCAGAGAGATCGTATCGCCCCGGGCGACGGCCAGCTCATGGAGCAACCGCGTGTAGGACGCGCCGGAATTCTCTCTCACCTGGAGATCGTTGACGTCGGCGATGTAGTCGGACGACTGAATGCCGGCCTTGGCGGCCAGGCTGTCCTTCTCGACATCCAGGACGCGCAGATGATTCTTGAGCGACGGGTCGAACCGCGTCGCCAACTCGGCGGCGCTGGCCGAGTCGAATTGCAGTCCGTAGACGCCCTCCGTGGTCTTGTTGTCCACCCACCCGTGAAGACCTTCCTCTCCTATCATGACCTTCAGCAGAGGAATGATCGTCACGAAGCTCAGCGACAACAACACCGCGATGACCAGGGCACAGAACACCACGACGATGATTCGCGGCCACTGAGGCCATATGTAGCTAAGCATCTGTTTAAAAGGTTTCATCGCGGCATTCTTCTCCAACTGGCGATTCGGAACCGGCGCCCCCGTGCAAATCGCTCGGCGGCCCCGGAAACATCCCACAGGGCTCGGGCCCCAGACCACGACGCCATCGCACGAGTGCATGCGTGTGCGGGGGCGAACGTAGACATGGCGTCCGACTCTCTGACAGCCGGGCACGGTATCAGACTTGGGCCCGCCGGTCAAGTCCAAAGCCGCGGCGACGGGATCCGAAGGTCAGTACTTCTTGCGGAATTTGGCCGTGGGAATGTTCATCAGCTTGCGGTACTTGGCGACGGTGCGGCGAGCCAGGTTGGGGATGCCCGCTTCGGCCAGTTTTTCTTTGATCTGGTCGTCGTTGAGCGGGCGGGACTTGTCTTCCTCGTCGATGATCTGCTGGAGTTTGACGCGAATGGCCTCCCAGCTATGGGCTTGGCCGGCGACGTCCTCGGTGCCGCCGCTGAAGAACTTCCGCAAGGGCAGAATCCCCCAGGCGCACTGGAGATACTTGCCCGACACCGCCCGCGAAACCGTGGCCAGATGGACGCCCACTTCGTCGGCGATCTTCGACATGGGCAAAGGACGCAGATGGAGCGCCCCCTGCTCGAAAAAGTCCTTTTGGTAACGGACGATCGCCTTGGCGACCTTGAGCAGGGTGTTCTTGCGCTGTTCAATCGCTTCGATGATCCAATGAGCCGAGCGGATGTTGTTCACGAGGAACTTCTTGGTGGTGTCGCTGACGTGGTTGTCCTCGGCCATCCGCGTATAGTACGGGCTCAACCGCAGGCTCGGCAGGCTGTCGTCGGCCAGTCGAACGGAGAATTCGTCCGAACCGTTGGAGGAGGATTCCACGATCACGTCCGGCGTGATGGGGATGTTGTCGTTGCGGCCGATCTGCAGGCCCGGCGAGATGTCGAGTTTGCTGAGCCGCTCGATGGCCTGATTGATGCGTTCGAGGGTGCAATCCATCTTCTTGGCGATGTCGGGCAGACGGTTCTCGAGCAGCGCGTCCATGTGGTCTTCGACGAGCCGATACTCGAAACCCAGGTCATCGTTGCTTTGGGCCATCTGGATCAGCAGGCATTCGCGAAGGTCTCGGGCCCCGATGCCGGGAGGATCGAGCTCGTGGACGAGCTCAAGGGCTTCCCGCAGATGCTCGGGGGTGAACGCCGCCTGGTCCTTGTTGTGCAACTGCTCCAGCGGCACGCTCAAGTAGCCCCGTTCGTCGAGGTAGTCGATGATCAGGCTGCCGGCTTTCTTGACCGGCTCCTCGGCGTCGACCAGACCCCACTGTTCCGTGAGATAGTCGTGCAAGGATTGCGGCGGAGCCTCCGTGTTCTTGATCGCTTCGAGCTTGAGGTCCTTCTCGCCGTCGTCCCGGCGGCCATGGTAGGGGCCCGACTGGTCGATGAGGTCCTGGAACTCGTCCCCGAGATTGCCCAGCCGCTCGAAGTCCTCCGCGCGGTTTTCCTCATCCACGACCAGAGCCTTCTCGGCCATGTCGTCGTCCTGAGGGGATTCGGCCGGGGTCTCGATCTCCTCGGGGTTGGAATCATCGTCCAACTCCAGGATGGGATTGGAGTTCAACTCCTGCTCGATGCGTTCCTGAAGCGCCAGAATGGGAAGCTGGAGGATCTCCATGGATTGGATCATATGCGGAGCGAGCTTCATCCGCTGCTCCATCCGCATCTGTCCTGTCATTTCCAGCTTCATGTAACCACCTGTATGCTCCACAGGAGACAATGTTCGTTGTCCATCAGCCTATGATGATAGCTTCGTCGGTGATTTCGTCAACAACGGCCTGTCGCTTCAGCGGTTTCTCGACCGCAGGGGCGCCGCTATTCCAGCGCTTGCCGGCCGAGGATGGCGTCAGTGAGGATGCGACCGTTGGCGTATTCAATCGTGCTGCCGGTGGGCAGGCCGCGGGCCAGCCGCGTGATCCGGACGCCGAAAGGTCTCAGAACCGAGCTGATGTAAAGCGAGGTGCCATCCCCTTCGATGTTGGGGTTGGTCGCCATGATGATCTCTTTGACCTCGCCCGTGCGGACGCGTTCGACGAGCTTGTCGATCGTCAGGTCGCTCGCGTTGACGCCGTCCAGCGGGGCGATGTGCCCGCCCAGGACGTGATACAGCCATTTGCAGGCGCCGGTCTTTTCGAGGCTGATGACGTCCTTGGGCTGCTCCACAACGCAGATCAGACTTCGCTCCCGGCGGGGATCGGAACAAACCTGGCAAAGGTCTTCCTCGGACAGGTTGCAGCAGATCCGGCACCGCTTGATCTTGGTCTTGACGTCCCGAATGGCGTCGGCCAGGGCCATCGCCGTCGGGGCGTCGCTCTTTAAGATGTGAAACGCCAGACGCTCGGCGGTCTTGGGACCGATGCCGGGCAGCTTGCCGAACTCTTCGATCAGTTGATTCAACGTTGCGGTATAGGCACTACTCATAGCACAAACGATCTACTTCCATCTCCGGGGTTATTGGTCTTCGATTTTCGTTATGGTCGCCTCAAGCCCGCCGAGAACCGCCTTTACGCCGGGATCATTGAGAATCTCGTATCGCTTCGTGGTGGGTTTGGCCGGGCCTTCCACCGCATCAGTCTGGGGGCTGACGGCAGCCTCGAATTTTATACGAATTCGGCGGCCCAATTGCTCGCTCAAAGCGGTGGCAATCTGATCTGCCCGGCCGTTGCTTTGACACATTTCGATGCGGCCGGCGGTCGGGAATTCGATGATCAACGAGTCCCCCTTGAACCCTCGCGGCGCCGAGCCGCTCAGCAGCGCTGCGGTCCCATTGCCCAATTTGTCGCGAATGACTTCGATCAGGTTGGGCCAGTTCTCAGCGAGATCGGCAGTCGCGGCGGGGCTTTCCGATCCGTGCGAGTCTCCGAGCAACGGCAGTTCTTCCGGGTCTGCCACTGGAAGGTCGGACGATCGTTGACGCGTTGCCGGGATCGACGGCTTCGCAACGGGCTTATCTTCCGTCAGCAGTTTTTTTTTAACAGCCGAGGGCGGACCGCCCTGGGTTCGGCCCATCAGCTCGTCCACGTTCATGAAGTGCTCGCTGAGTGCGAACCGCAGCAGCGAAGCGTCCAGGAGAGCCCGGGGGGTGTCGCTGTTCTTGATTGTCCACCGCAGCTTCTCCAGGGCCGTAATATTGTAGATCAGGTCCGCGGCGTCGAATCGCTTGGCCAGGGCTGCGGCCTTCTCCTTCTGGTCGGCTGTGAGGATCAGAAGGTCCGTGTCGATGCCCGCCGAACGGATGACCAGCAGGTCCCGCATCGACTCGATCACCGCGTCGACGATCTGGATCTCGCCCAGGCCGGTGCAGACTAGTTCTTCGATTGCGGTCAGCGTGCCGGCCGCGTCGTGGTCCGCGATCCGCTCGATGAGCCGGTGAATCTTCTCGGCGTTCGGCCGGCCGAGGAAATCTTCCAGGAGCTGCGCGGTGAGCGGCTCGACGCCCGTGCTGATGAGGCGGTCCAGGAGGCTCAGGGCGTCCCGCATCGAGCCGTTGGCCATGCGGGCCACGGGCAGGATGAGGTCCTCCTCAAACCGGAGGTTCTCCTTGCGGAGGATTGACTTGAGCTGCTCGGCAATGACCTTCGGGCTGATGTTGGCGAAATCGAACCGCTGGCATCGCGACTGGATCGTTGCGATGACCTTGTTGGGCTCGGTGGTGGCGAAAATGAACTTCACGTGCTCCGGCGGCTCCTCCAGCGTCTTGAGCAGAGCGTTGAACGCCGCCGTGGTCAGCATGTGCACTTCGTCGATGATGTAGATTTTGTAACGGGCCCGGGCCGGGCGGTAGATGGCGTTTTCCCGCAGTTCGCGGATCTCGTCGACGCGGTTGTTGGAGGCCCCGTCGATCTCGATCACGTCAATATCTTCGCCGGTGTTGACGGCCAGGCAACTACCGCACTTGAGGCAGGGGGTCGTGGTCGGCTCCTTGGCCTCCAGGCAGTTGAGGGCTTTGGCGAGGATCCTCGCCAGGGTGGTCTTGCCGACGCCGCGGGTGCCGGTGAACAGATAGGCATGCGCGACCCGGCCGGTCTCAATGGCGTTTTTGAGCGTCTTGGAGATCGGCTCCTGTCCCACGACGTCGTCGAACGTCTGAGAGCGGTACTTCCTTGCTAGAACCGTGTAAGCCATGACATTGATTATGGATTAAGGATTATTGATTATTGGGCTCGGGGCCGCTGTCGGCTCGGAATTCGGAACTCCTGTCCTTTGCTGTCTTCCGGCTGGAAACGAAGATCTTTGTCAACTCTTCGGCCTCCTTCAGCAGAGGAGCCACACGGGGCTTGTCGAGCAGATTCTCCTCAATGATGAACTCCAGCCAGAAAGCGCTTTCATCGGCCTCCTCGGTCACAATACTCAGTTTCGATACGAAGTGAGCCTTGGACTGAGCCAGGCAGGTCGCTCGGTAGTTGGATGCCACCGACGTGCTGCACCGAATAAGCTGCCCCCTGACATGGTTGTTCAAGGGGCTACTCGGCAAGGCCAAAGCCAGCTTCACACACCGATGGGCGAATTGCCTCGCTCGTCCTCTCAGTTCCTCCGGGTACATAAGGGACCTCCCGCCGCCAATCATCAATAATCAATTATCCATCATCAATGGAAAAAAGATCGGCCGGGTTCCCCCACACACGGCTGAGCGTCCGCTTATGGCTGCTCGGTTCCCCGTCTGACCAGGTTCACGGGCTCGGCCTGCATGGGACCCGGCCGGTAAAGTTGCTACCCCACTATTCGCGAATCAAAGAGCCTGTCCAACCAACAGACCGGTACTATACCACACCTGCTTCCGGGTTTCCATCAAGATTTTTGGTTTCCCCTATGATACTGTGATATCCTGCTCTCCCGATAATACGTCTCTGACCAGGCCGGGGTTTTGCCCCATCGGATTGAGGGGACATGCTATGGACCATACGTACTCGGATATTGCCAAGATGATCGATCATTCACTGCTGAATCCCGCGTTGACCGACCGGGAGTTGGAACTGGGGTGCCGGGTGGGCGTTGAGTATGATGTGGCGAGCGTCTGCATCCTGCCGTACTATCTCCGGCAGTGCGCCGAGATACTCAAGGGCAGCAGCGTCAAGGCCAGCACCACGATTGGGTTTCCGCATGGCGGGCATACGACTGCGATCAAGGTTGCGGAGGCCCGGCAGGCTCTCGCCGACGGCGGACAGGAACTGGATGTGGTCGTCAACGTCAGCAAGGTCCTCAGCGGCGATTGGGAGTATGTCCGGTCGGAACTGGCCGCGGTGATCGAGCTGACGCACGATCGCGGGCAGAAGGTCAAAGTGATCTTTGAGAACTGCTATCTCAGCGACGAGCAGAAGATCCGGCTGTGCGAGATCTGCGGGCAGCTCGGAGCCGATTGGGTGAAGACCTCGACCGGCTATGGGACCGGCGGCGCGACGATCGAGGATCTCAAGCTGATGCGGCGGCATTCGCCGGCCCATGTGCAGGTCAAAGCGGCCGGCGGCATTCGCGATTTGGACAAACTGCTGGAAGTGCGGACCCTCGGCGTCACGCGCATCGGCGCGACCCGGACGGTCGGGATTCTTCAAGAATGTAAGCGACGACTTGGGACCTGAAGCGGCGAGCCGGCGATCAGTTCGTCCAGTTCTCCGGCACCTGGTCCTCGGGGACCGGGGTCACCGTGACGCCCTCATGCTGTTCGTCGAAGCTCCAGACGCTGACGATGCCATTGGCTTCCTTCACCTCGCAGACCTTCTGGGGCGCCAGCCGCGATCCGTCCCAAACCCAGCGGACCGTGATCTGCCCGTACAGGACGTTCGGGTACTTGAGGGAATCGCACTTCCTCGCGTCGACCATGGCGTACCGCTTGGGTCTGGGTTGCGGCTGTGGAATCGAATCGGGCGTCAGGTTATCGGTCTCAGTTGTAAGCGACGATGGGAGCCCGGGATCGGCCGGCTGAGTCAACGACTCAGGTGAATCCGTCGACTGCGGCAACTCCGACGGCTCCTGCAGGACGATGGGGTCGTGCAGAGTCTTCGCCGTCAGATCCGTGTCGCTGCGGATATCGGCGTTTCCAGGCTGTGGCGGCTGCTTACTGAGCAGTAGGACCGCCAGTGCGGCCACGATAATGACCAGTTCCAACCGCGTGATTTTCGCAGGTACAGTCGGCATCTTCTTTCTGTTGGTTCGTTCCATGGGCCGCTCCATCCTGGGTGGCTGAGCGGGTCCCGAAAAGGAGGGCCCGTACGCCATCCAATGGAGGACTATCGGCAGTTTGCGGCCCACAGTTAAAGTATAGGCCAGATTTTGCGGATGCCAACCGAGCGGGTCACGGAGCGCCTGTGGACTGCGTCGCATTCGGCTCGGCGGGAGCGAAGTAGTGAAGAGGAGGGTGCTGCATTTCGCCGATGGTGAAGTAGCCTTCGCCCTGGGCGTCGAAACTGATGGCCTCGCCCTGTTCCTCATGCAGCAAGGGCAACCGCACCTGTTTGCCTGAGAACGCCTGCCATAAAGGCTCGCCGGCCGGTCGGACCCAGAGCGACGCGCCGAACATGCTTCGGACGATCACGCGGCGGCCGTCGGGCGAGACGTCGCCGGCCACGGCGAATCCCCAGGGCAGCGAAGCGACCTGCTTCAGTTCGGTCGGCTGCGTCGTGGATTGCGGGTAGGCCGCCTGGTAGACCTTCGAGAACAGCTCCCGCTTGGAGAGAATGAAGATGTCTCGCGTCAGAGGATCGACGAGCAGAGCCTCGGCGTCGCGAGGACCGCCTGGATAGGTGAGCCGGATCGCCTCTGCCGGGCTACTAGTCATCCGGTCGAAGGGCGCCTTCCGATCCACCTTCGGTTCGGGCAGGCGGTAGACCGTGACTTCGGGGTATACTGCCAGGTTGTCGCCGATGTCGCCGATATAGAGGCACTGCCGGTTGGGATCGGGGCCCGGGCCGACCGCGATGTCCTCCCAGTCGCGCGAGATCGCTCCGGTGATGACGCACTCGCCGAGAAAGTCGCCTTTGTCGTTGATCGCGAAGAGTCGGGCGGAGTCGCCGGAATCGTTGTGGACCCAGAGCACGCCGGGGTTCTGCCGGCTGGCGACGATGCCTGAGGCTTCGCGGATCAGGTCGCTCCGGACGATGCCCGCCTGCTTGCCGAGGGCGAATTCATTGGACTTTGCCGCCAGGGCGCACGAGGAGAGCAGCGGCAGAAGCGACGTCGCTGCCACCAGGATGACGAAGCGGTAGAGAACCCCATGTTCCATGTTCATCTCTTCCTGACAACCCGTTCTTTGTTCTGTTTTGCGGCAGGGCATTGTATCCGCCCTTGGATCGGAAGACAACGAGACGTGTGAGCTCGGTCCCGTCTGGAGGCGATTGCCATTGGAAACGATGTCCTCGCCGGTCTGCGTACGGGAAATTCCTGATTGATTGAAAGACTCGTGAAACACTATAGCGTCAAAGGGGGACAGGGGGTGAGTGCCTTTCAAGAAGGGTTCGGCATATGCCTGAGGAACGTGCAACGGTGTCAAACGAATCGGCAGGAGGCCCGCGCGCAGAGGTGGATGTGAGACCGAAGCCTCTGCGTAGGATGGACCATCCCTGGGCGGCGTTCTGGGCGGAATTGCTGGCTCTCCAGTGCCGATGCTGTCGGGCCAGGCAGGGGGCTGTGCTGCAGATGGGAGGGAGCGATCCTGTTCTGGTGGGGATGTATCCGACCGTCGGCGGTGAGCAGGAACTGGATGCCTGGCTGGGGCATTGTCTGGCCGCGGCCCAGAAGGCGTCTTCCACCGGTGCGACGATTCTGTCCCCTGTCAACGGCGACTTTCGGACCTTCGCGGTGGTGGCTCCGTTTCGATTGGCGGGCCAGGAACCGGTTGTCACCGCCATTGAGCTGACGCTGGCCGACAGAAACGCGGCCGAAGCGACGCGGCAACTGATGGAGTTGATGGCCGGGCTGGTTGCGATGACGGAGCGGCATTTCTCGCGACAGGGGCATAACGTTGCGGCCGGCAGACTGCAAAAGGCTTTGGGTATCCTGGCTGCCGTCAATTGTCAGAATCGACTCCAGGGGATGGCGATGGCCTTGTGCAACGAAATGGCGGCCCAGTGGCGGTGTGAACGGGTGAGCCTCGGTTTTCTCAAGGGCCGCTATGTCCAAGTGAAAGCGATGAGCCATACGGAACACTTCGTTCGAAAGATGCGGTTGGTGCAGGACCTCGAAGCCGTGATGGAGGAGTGTCTGGACCAGGATTGCGAGGTTCTGTACCCCTTGCAGGAGGCTGCCTGCATCCGTCGAGCGGCGGGGGAGTTCTCCGCCGGCCGTGGGGGCAAGGCCTTGCTGAGTCTGCCCTTGCGGCATGAGGGCAAGCCCGGCGCCGTCGTGACGCTCGAACGCGGCGTGGGCGAGTCTTTCACATCGGACGAAGTGGAAGTCATCCGACTGGCGTGCGACCTGGAGACACCCCGCTTGATGAGCCTGCATCGGTACGATCAGTGGTTCGGCGCGAGGCTCGCCGCCTGGGTTCGGCGTCTGCTGGCGACGCTGGTCGGGCCGCGGTACACGTGGGCCAAAGCCACCGCGGTGTGCGCCTTTGCATTCGTTCTGTTCGTTGTTTTTGCCAGGGGCTGGTATCGTGTCCGGGCGCCCTTTGTCGTCGAAGCGGTGTCGCAATACAAGATCGCGGCTCCCTTCGATGGATTCATCAAGAGCGTGGGACTGGAGGTGGGGGACGCCATCGTGGAAGGCCAGACCGCGTTGGCCGAACTGGACACCGCGGAACTGAGGCTCCAACTGGCCGCCGCCAAGGCGGAACAGGCCGGCTATTCCAAGCAGGCCGACGCCGCGATGCGGGACGGCAAGACCGCCGAGGCGCAGATCGCCCAGGCCAGCGCCGACAGATCCGGGGCGCAGATCGATCTGCTGACCCATCGGATTGCTCAGGCCCGCATTCTCTCGCCCGTGACAGGGACGCTGGTAACGGGAGATCTCAAACGCCAGATCGGGGCTCCTGTCCAGACCGGCCAGATTCTTTTTGAGGTCGCCCCCCTGGATTCGTTGCGGGCGGAACTGTACGTCGCGGAAGACGAAGTCTTCGATATAGCCGTCGGCCTGGAGGGCGAACTGGCGACCGCCACCTATCCGAGCGAGTACATCCGCTTCGTCGTCGAGCGGATCAATCCGGCGGCCGAGGTGGTCAACAATCACAATGTATTCAAGGTCCGAGCTCGTCTGTTGGAGAGCCGGTCCTGGATGCGGCCGGGCATGGAGGGAGTGGCCAAAGTCGCGGTCGAGAAGAGGCCCTACGCCTGGATCTGGAGCCGCAAGGTTGTTAATTGGGTGCGCATGAAGCTGTGGATCTGAGGAGAAGTGTGATTTCTGATGTGTGATGGTTGATTTCGGATAGCGTCTCTGACCTCATAAATCAACAATCAAACATCACGCATCAACAATGCCTATGTCCGTCGATCGACCCACATTCCATGAGTCCTGGTACCGCGTGGCGGGATTGCGGCCTCGGCTGTTGTCCGAGGTCGGGATCCGACGCCAGTACTTCCGCGGCCGGCTCTGGTACGTGCTGGAGAACCCGGCCAGCAACCAGTTCGCGCGCATGGATGAAAACGCCTACCACTTCGCGGGCTCGCTCGACGGTCGAAGAACGGTGTCCGAGGTCTGGTGCTTGTGCAACGAACGTCTTGGCGATGCGGCTCCGACCCAGGGCGAAGTGATTCACCTCCTGGGCCAGCTCCATGCGATGAATCTGCTGTACGTCGATTTGCCGCCCGACGCAGCGGGTCTGCTCAATCGCTATCGCCGGCGGGTCCAGCGGGAGGTGATGGGGTACTTGTCGAACCTTCTCTTCCTGCGCATTCCGCTGTTCGATCCCGACGCCTTGCTGAACCGTTGGGCGGGGCTTGTCGGCCTCGCCTATCGTTGGCCGGGATTGTTGCTGTGGTTGATGCTGGTGGGCGCGGGGGGATTCATTGCTGTCAGCAATCTCGGCGAACTGGTCGCCCAGAGCGCCGACGTGCTGGATCCGGCCAATCTCGTGTTCCTGTATCTGAGTTTCGTGGGGGTCAAGATCTGTCACGAGTTCAGCCACGCTTTCGCCTGCAAGCATTTCGGCCGGCTCAATCGCAGTTCCGGCGAGGTGCACGCGATGGGCGTGATGTTTCTGGTGTTGTTTCCCATGCCCTATGTGGACGCCTCCAGTGCGTGGTCTTTCCGCAACAAATGGCATCGGGCCATCGTCGGCATGGCCGGCGTCCTGGCGGAGTTGGCGATCGCCTCCATTGCGACGATTGTCTGGACTCGAACCTCCGCCGGCGCCGTGCATGTCATCGCCTACAACGTCATCTTCATCGCCAGCGTCTCGACGCTCATTTTCAACGGCAACCCGCTCCTGCGGTTCGATGCCTATTATGTGCTCTCGGACTTGATCGAGATTCCCAACCTCGCTCAGCGGTCCCGCAACTACCTGTACTATCTCGTCAAACGCTATGCATGGGGCGTCAAGAGACTCTCCAATCCCGCATACTCCCCCGGCGAACGCATCTGGTTCCTGACATACGGCCCGGCTTCGACTCTGTACAGGATCTACATCAGCATCCGCATCGTGCTCTTTCTGAACAACCGCCTGCCGCCGGCCTTCTTCATCCTCGTGCCGATCCTGGCGACGACCGCCGTTCTGGGGTGGCTCATGATGCCCTTGTTCCGCTTCGTTCGATACCTGGCCACCAGTCCCGAACTGGCCCGCAGTCGCCGCAGGGCGGTCCTGTCCACGCTCGCAGCGGTTGCAGGGACGACGGTGCTGGTGGGCCTGATTCGGATGCCGGATCACTATCGAATCGAGGGGGTCGTTGAACCGGCGCAGCTCGCCCTCATTCATGCGGAGACCGACGGCTTTGTCGCGGGATTTCTGCCGTCTTCGTCGACGGCCTCTCCCGCGGGCGAGCCCCTCGTCCGAGCGGTCAATCCGGAATTGGAGACGCAGAACCTGCGATTGCAGGCCCAGCGGAGGATTCTCGAAGTCCGGCGCCGCCTGGCTGAGCTTGAGGAGACTGCCGCTGGGCAGATCGTCGCCGAGGAAATGGCGGCGTTGGATGAGCAGATCGCCAAAGTGCAGTCCGAACTTGGCAAACTCGATCTCATGGCTCCCTTTGCCGGTATCTGGGTGGCGCCGGGGATCGATCGGACACAAGGCACCTACCTCAAACGCGGCGAACGTGTCGGATTCGTCGGCAGCCTCGATGACCTGATCATTCGCGCGACAGCCAGGCAGGAGATCGCGGCGATGATGGAGGACGCCGAGAAGGCCGTCGAATTCCGGGTCGAAGGTCGACCGGACGAGACGTTCCGCGGCCGGATTGAGAAGGTGTTTCCCGCCGGGCAGGACACGCTTCCCTCCGCGGCTCTCAGTTACGCTGCCGGTGGAAGCATGCCGACGCACCTGAAGCCGGACGCCCAACCGGATACGAAGGCCGCAGAGCGGTTCTTCGAGATTCGCATTCGGCCGGATTCGCGAGCGACAAGCGACGAAGAACGAGCGACTCTTCTTACGGGACAGCGGGTGATCGTGCGAGTCTCTATGTCGCCCAAGCCATTGCTCGTCCAGTGGGGCCGGTCCGCACGGCAGCTTTTCCAGAGGAGGTTTCACATCTGACATGACCGAGGTGGCCGGTGAAATCTGGCGGATGCTCGACGAGCAGACGCGGGATCGGGCTTTGCCCCAGGGAGCGGACGCCCTCTGGCATGCCGGCATGGGTCTGTTCAGTCGGATGCGGCTGCGACAGAGGCAGATTCTTCATCGAGCTCAGAGCGTGCTGGCGTGGGAGAAGGACTTCGCAGGGCTGACGGACCACAGGCTCCAGGAAGAGGCGGGACGGTCGCGGGAGGTCTTCCGACTTCATCGAGACAAGCCTCGGGATCTGGATCGCGCCTTTGCGCTGGTCCGTGAAGTCGCGGAACGCCAGATCGGTCAGAAACCTTTTGCCGTTCAGGTCGCCGGCGGCTTGGGGTTGGCGCAGGGGTGGATCGTCGAGATGGCCACGGGCGAAGGCAAAACCCTGACGGCCACGATGCCCGCGGTTGTGGCCGGCTGGCGAGGGCGTGGCTGCCACATCATCACCGTCAACGATTACCTCGCCAGGCGGGACGCCGAGTGGATGGGGCGGATCTATCGCTTTTGCGGGCTGCAGGTTGCGTTCATCGAGCAGGACATGGAACCGAAGGATCGCCGGCCCGCCTACCTGGCCGACATCACGTACTGCACGAACAAGGAGGTGACCGCGGACTTCCTGCGGGACAAGCTCCAAGTGGGCCGCCTGAAGAACGCGAGCTCGGCCCTTCTGGCCAGGATTGCTTCGGGCGGCCGTTCGCCGTTGGACCGTCTTGTGCAGCGTGGTCTCGCCTGCGCGATCGTCGATGAGGCGGATTCGGTGCTCGTGGACGAGGCGGTGACCCCCTTGATCATTTCGGGCCCGGGTCCCAACCGCGAACAGCTCGAAGCTTTCCGACAGGCCGCCGACGCTGCAGGGGCCCTCGACAGTTTTGCAGACTACCGAATCAATCTGCGATATCGCGAGGTGGAGCTGACGGCTCAGGGCCGAGGTCGTCTGGCTGCGATGGCGTCTTCCTGGCCCGGCGTCTGGCAGGGGGCTCGCCGCCGGGAGGAATTGGTGACCAAAGCTCTCACTGCCAAGGAACTGTACCTCAAAGACAAACACTACATCATCAGCGACGGCAAGGTCGTGATCGTCGATGACTTCACCGGTCGCGTGATGCCCGATCGTTCTTGGCGGGATGGACTGCACCAGGCGGTGGAAGCAAAGGAACGGCTGGAGGTCACCGATCCGAAGGATACGTATGCGCGGATCAGTTTCCAGCGATTCTTCCGGCTCTATCAGCACCTGTCCGGCATGACCGGCACCGCTCGGGAAGCTGCGGCCGAATTCTGGCAGATCTACGGGCGGCCGATCGTCGTAATTCCCACGAATCGCCCCTGTCGTCGCAAGGTTCTGCCCGATATCGTGCTGGCGACGAAGGAACTCAAGTGGCAGAGGCTCGTCGAAGAGGTCCGCCAGATCCACGCGAGAGGACGACCGATCCTGATCGGCACACGCAGTGTGCGGGACAGCGAACAACTCAGTCTGCTGCTCCAGGATGAGCGACTGAGCCATCAAGTGCTCAACGCGGCCCGCCATCGCGAGGAGGCCCAGATCATCGCCGGCGCCGGACAACCCGGCCAGATCACCGTTGCGACGAACATGGCCGGTCGCGGCACGGACATCAAGCTCGGTCGCGGCGTGGCGGACCTGGGGGGGCTGCACGTGGTTGCCGCCGAACGAAACGAGTCCGGCCGGATCGATCGCCAGCTCTTCGGCCGCTGCGCCCGCCAGGGGGATCCCGGGACCGCTCAGGCCATCGTCTCTCTTGAAGATGAGTTTGTCCGCCGATACACGCCGGACATCGTTCGCCATCTGGATCGACGACATGCCGAGACAAAGGGCGATCTCTCCTCGCCTGTGACGCGGGCCGCCTTCCGGTTCGCGCAGCGGCGGGCCGAGCGGTTCGCTCTCCGACAGCGAAAGTCTGTCATGCAACTTGATCGCTGGCTCGACGAGAACCTTGGTTTTGCAGGCGAGCTTTGAGAGCGGACCCGGTCCGGTTCGTGCCGGTCATCTGATCGGCCCGAGAGAGGGCGAACGGGGAAAGTGCAGCGGATCTTGGGGCACGGCAACTTTCTGAGATTCGCCGTCCTCGGATGCGGTTTCGACGAGAGAAGTCAACGACGACTCCACCATCCGCAGATCGAGGATGGTTCCCGTGGTTTGGGCCAGTTCCGCCGCTGCGACGTTCAATTCGATTTGTGCGGCGACCTCCGCTCGGCGGGTCTGCGCATAGGTCTCCTGGGCCTGGAGTTTGACCAGAAGGAATTCCGGCGTGAGCCGGTCGCGAATTTGCTCGGCCTCTTCCAGCGTCGCCAAATGGATCCTCGCAGCCTCGGCCGCTTGATGCTGGAGCTGAATCTGCTCGATGTTCGTCCGGACCCGTCGAACGCCTTCTTTGACGGAGATCGCCACCTGGTCGGCCGTGCTGTGCAGTGTGGAGACAGCCTTCCTGCGTTCCAGCCTCCTTCGCATCCACTGGGCTTGGCGTTGCCGATTGCCCAGGGGGTACTCGAAGGTCAGGCCCACGGCGTAGCTGACGTAGTCCGCATCGTCGATCTGCTCATTCGCCTCGGATTCGTCCCGGGCCAAGCCCCGGGCTCTCGTCGAGCCCACGAGGTCCAGTCGGGGCATCTTCTGGTTGTGTGCGACCTGGACGTTGATGTCCGCAACCTCGATCCCGAGCTGGGCCCGCTGCACTGCGGAGTTCTGTCTCATCGCAACGGCCAACGCTCGATTCGCGGCTTCCGCCAGTTCCGGAAGCTCCGCGGGGGCCTGCGGCTCCGTGGCCGGCAGAATCAGGATATCGCTGGTTGTGTTGACTCGTGGGTCCGCGGTCAGTCTCGCCAGGGCGTCCTGGGCGTCCATCACCTGCTTCTGAAGTTCCAGAAGCGTCGCCCGGCGGCTCATCGCATAGGCCTGGGCCTGTTTGATCTGGACGTCCGTGGCATCGATGTCCCGGCGGCCCTCGACCTTGCGGAGCGTCTCATCGGTCTGTGCCACAAGCTGCCGCTGGATCTCAACGTCTTTGCGGGCCTGGACCAGCCGCCAGTAGTTGACCGCCACGGCGCTGGAGACCGCCTCCGCCCGCTCGCGAAAATCGAGCAATGAGACCTCATAATTGAGCTTGGCGATATTCACCCCCGCCAGATTGACTTCCTCCCAGGCGTCGCGAAGCAGAGGCTGCCGCAGTTCAAAGATCACGACCGGCTCATACCGGGTAGGCAGCGTTCGGCCGTACAGATCGTCCCAAATCCGGGCCAATGCGTAGCTGGCCGACCACTCCGTGCCCAGGGGACTCGTTTGCCGGATGCCGGACTCGAACAACCGGGTTTCAGCCTGCCCGGGCTCATAGATGCTGTTCTGGGGACTGTCCTGGTCCTCATAATTGAGTTCATTGAAGGCGGTCAGATCGAAGGCTCCGGCGGCGCGGGTCACCTCCTGTCGGGCGATCTCGGGGTCGAAACTGACGACCCGAATCTCCGGACTGTTCGCCATCGCCAGACTCATCGCCTGTTCCACGGTCAAGGTGACCACCTTCTGTCCTGTGTTGGGATCCACGTCGATTCTCAGGTCGGGGACGATCGGCGAGTCCGTCTCGGCAGGCCTCAGGATGCCCAGCGCCTCGCCGTCAATCATCGCTGTGGTGTCAAGCCGGGGCTGAGGTCCCGCTGCCGCCAATCGCCTTTGATATGCCGTCAGAAGACTCGCGTCATTCACTTCGTCCGACACGCACCCGTCGACGAGGGGGAACAGGAGGAGACAGACGGCGAAACCCGATACGGCGGAAACCAGGGTCCTGCGGTTACCTGTCCTTGCTTTGGCGCACGCACCCATCGCGTTGTCTCTTAGAAATCGACCAGAACCTGCTCGCCCGCCGGTCTGTTGGACTTGTTTGGCGCTTCGATCCGCACGCGCAAAGTTCCGCTGGCGGCGTCGGCGACGGCGCCCACGAAGATCACCCGTCCCTCTGTGATGTCGCTATCCGCCCCGGATTCTACCGCCCGAATCCGGGCGACCATACCGGGATGGACATGAACGGCTTCCTGCAGCGGCGCGGGGACGTCGATCCACAGGGGATCAATCTGGACGACCCGGATAGCATCCGCCAAGGCGTTGACGGATTCCCCCACCTCGATATCGACCCGTTCGATACGTCCGTTGATCGGGCTCTTGAGCCGCATATTTTTGACCCGAACCTCGTGTTCCTCGTATTTGCGGCCGGCCTGTTCATGCTCGAATCGGGCCAGCGCCAGGGACAGGCCGGCGATCGTCACGTCCAATCTGGCGTGCTCGACCTCCAAGGAAGTGGCTGCGTTGTTTGCGGCCGCCTTCTCCAGTTTTGCCAGATCCACTTTCTTCTGTTCCAGGGACGCCTCCGCCGCCTGAATTTGAATGAGGTCCTCCGCCTGGGCTTTCAATTGGGCCAGGAGGATCTGCTCGGCAGCGTCATCCTGACGGGCCAAGACCTGATCCACAGCGATCGCGTCGCCTTCCTTGAACGGCAGGTCGACGATGCGGCCCGGCTGGACGAAGGACAGCGTGATGTCGGCGCTGGGACGTGTGACGGCGCGAATCCCTCCTGGGACCGCCGCTGTCAAAGACTGTGTCCATGGGGGGATTGCCGCCAACACTGCGATCCCGAGGCACAAACTTCTTACCGACATCTGGCCAGTCTCCATAATGGTTCCAAAGAAATTTTAAGATATGGAGAGGGACAAAGAAGTGCATATAGGGAAATGGATACAAATGTGAAGCGGTTTG
>CALMMH010000349.1 GCA_937868145.1 uncultured Phycisphaerales bacterium | reverse complement strand
GCCGCCGTCGGCGTCCTGACGGTCGGCAGCGTGGTGGCGACCTCCGGGTCCAGGCCTTCGACCGATTCGATGGTCAATCCTCTGACCGGCGGAACCAAGATCGTCAGCCCATATGCGACGTCCGCGGACGCTCATGAACAATACTGGTACTACTTCCCTGACGGCCCCGAAGGCGCGATGATACTGCGGGCTCAGTCCCGCAACGCGACTTCTCGCGTGCTCCAGAACGACGAAGCCAACTACAGCTACCAGGGCGGAACCGTCTACATCAACAACCATCGCATGTGGATGGCCGATCAAAGCGTCCTGAAACTCCCGACCGACAGCCCGGAACTCCGAGGATTCCTGGGCCAGATCGAAGGGATCCGCAACGACATCCAGCCGGTGTCGGCCAAGAGAGGCCGGGGCCTGCTGGCCGTGATCGAGCGAAAGAGCGACGAGGCCGCGGTCGAAACTCCGTGGACGATCAGCAGCTCCAACGTTCTGGAGGCCGATTACTTCCGGAGCGACTGGCCGACCAACGCCCGGATCGTGGACAACCGCGACGCGATGCACCAGCAGGGCTGGACCTGCTTCCGCGTTCACGGCACGGTCGCCGGACGCGACATCGCCGGCACGGGCCAGATCCCGTTCGTCTACGGAGCTCGCAAGCAACATCAGCCGTGGCTGCGGCTGAAGGTCGGCGATCTCGCCATCGTCGACGGCGGCTCGATGGCGACGATTCAGAACGCCCAGGACGAGTCCGCGTTCAAGTATCGACAGGGTTGCTTCTTCAGCGGTCTGTCGCGGCCCTGGATGGGTCTGCACACGCTGGACAGCGTGCGTCGCGATGCGGCCGAACAGAGAGCCCGCTTCGAAACGCAACTGCTGGCCGGCGGCCGCGAGGCGCAGGTTGCGGTGACCTCGGACAAGACCCGTCTGCTCTACACGATCGACCTCGAGGCGGACCTCGTCCGCAGGATCGATTTCTCAGTGAACAACGCTCCGGTCGGTTCGATCGAGTTCGAATACCTTCCGGACGTGAACGTCAAGAACGGCGAATTCACCGCCCCGGCGAACCGCAGCGAGCGTGTGACGCTCCGGCAGGATGCAGGAATCCTCTGGCTCGTCCGGCTCGCCAACGGAACGCTCGGCGGGCAGTGATCGGGAACGCCCGCGCGACGGACCGCGTTGGAGGACCCCCAGGGTGATGATCGGGTCGAGTGCACAGACGATCGTTGCAGAAACAAAGGTTGTGTGCCTACGGGCAAGGGTTTTCAAGGAATTCATGTGGCTTCAGCAACAAGAACAATTAGGGGGTTTCGTATGGTACGAAGCAAATGGTTTGTCGCCGGGTTGGCAGTCCTGATCGCAGGAGCCGCGGTGTTTGCCGCGGATGTCGTGAAGAAGGAAGAACCGATCAGCGCTGCGGCCGAAGTGACTTCTGTGATCACGTACGCAATGGCTTCGCCGAGGG
Source organism: uncultured Phycisphaerales bacterium (assembly GCA_937868145.1). Taxonomy (GTDB): domain Bacteria; phylum Planctomycetota; class Phycisphaerae; order Sedimentisphaerales; family Anaerobacaceae; genus PLanc-01. The sequence goes on along the minus strand of CALMMH010000349.1, from coordinate 3,188 downwards.
CTTTTCTGATGGGCATTCCGATCGAGGGGTCTGATGACGTGGGGATGATCGGAGCCGCGGAGAACTTCGCTCGTGCCGATGGGACGCTTGAGATTCCCGCGGGAACACGCGTGATCTTCTCCCTGAGCCAGGAGACTGAGGGGGTGTGGCAGCAGGACACGTACGGAACCATTGAAACGACGCTCACGGTTCAGTGGTTCCCGACGGGATCGACGGGCACGTGCGACGCGTGCGCCTCATCGGACACATCGACCTCCTGCCCCTGGACCACGGTGGGCACGGAAGGCGCCCGCGACACCCGCAACGGCCCGAGCCTGGGCTACACGAAGGTCGGCGTTCCGCTCGAGTTCACCGAGGCGGGCACCTATTGCGTGCGGGGAATCGTCACCACGTCGGTCATGTCCTCTTACCTTCGATCCGATACAGAATCGGATGCTCTGCTGGCGACCGACACGGACACCGTCCTGGTCAAGGTTCGAGTGCTCAGCTCGGGCAAGCCTCAGGGCGCCCTGACGTCGGAGCCGGAAACCATCTACATGGCGCCCATGCCCAATACGTCCGATACTCGCGACGACGCGAATACGGAAAAGGACGTCAAGGCGGATTCCGGGGCGGTCAAGGTGTCCAGTCCCGGGCTCTTTCTGGGAACGCAGGAACTGAAGTATGCAATGGCGCTCTAACAAGCTTATTGGCAACTGAATAGTTGCTGGTTGTTTGGCGGCGGGTTTTTCGGTGGGCCCTTGCCCACCGAAGAACCCAATTTTTATCATGGCAACAAGGTATCCCATCGCGATGAAGAAGATTGTGCAGAGCGTGCTGCTGGCGTTGCTGTTGGCGTTGCCGGCCGCGGGTGCGGACTGGAAAAACTACGCGGACGACTTCTCCACGAACAACGTCGAGACCGACAGCGCTCTGCATTCCGGTTTTTATGAGACCACAGTCAATCCTCTCCCGGAACCGTATCTGCTGTACCACGGGACCGGAGCAAGCCGGGGCCTGGTGTTCATGGCCTATGGCGACCAGCCGGCCGCGTTGGGTTACTGCCTGTCTTACGACGCGGCCCAGAGCCGCAGGATGATCACGGGCACGTTCACGCTCACCGTCTCCTTCCCCTGCGACGAGAACGTGTCGCAGACCCCGCCCGGGGAGCTGTTCTACGCGACCTCGCCCGACGGGATCGCATGGTCCCAGAACCAGTCGCTCTGGGCCGGACAACAGAACATTCCGATCCGTTCGACGGAAGGCAAGTGCTACATTCTCTTCAGCGGCGACCGGGCCAAGATTGACAACGTGCGAGTGACTCTCTCGGTTGTCAGCGCGACCTTGAAGGTCCCCAGCGGTTACTCCACCATTCAGCAGGCCCTCGACGCCGCCAAGAACGGCGACATCATCGAGGTGGCCTCGGGTCAGTATACCGGATCGGGCAACTGGGACCTCGATTTCGATGGCAAACGAATCACTCTCCGCAGCGCCAACGGGCCGCAGAGCACAACGATTGTCTGTGGCAACGGGCATCGCGGGTTCTACTTCCATCAGGGCGAGACCTCCGATTCCATTCTCTCCGGCTTCACCATCCGGGGCGGGCGATTCAGCAACTCGACCACCATGGGCGGCGGCATCTACTGCGAAGGCGCCGGCCCGAGCATCATCAATTGCGTCGTTGACGATTGCGTCGCAGGACTGGGCGGCGGCATCGCCTGCGTCGGCGGCGAACCCGTCTTGACCGACTGCACGATCCGGAACTGCTCGGCGACCTCGGCCGGCTCGGGCGTCTACCTCTTCGAAAGCGAGGCGACGCTGGCCGGCTGCACGATCTCGGGCAACGTCCCGTCGGGCGCCGGCTCGGTGCAGGGCGGCGGCGTCTACTGCCTCGGCGACGTGATGGATGTGACGATCAACAACTGCGTCATTTCGGAAAACGCCGCGTCCGCCGGGGCCGGAGTCCTCGCCGAGCCGTTCTCGATCTCGGGCCCGCAGTGCCGCGTCTCGATCGTCAATTGCACCCTCACTCAGAACCGGCTGACCTCCGGCGGCTCGGCCGCTGTCGATGCGGCCGGCGCGGATGTCACGATCCTCAACAGCATCGTCTGGGGCAACGACGGCGCCGGCGTAACGCCGTCTTACGGCGTGGACGTGAACTACTCGGACATCCAGGGCGGTTATCCGGGACGGGGCAACCTCAACGTCAATCCGCAGTTCGCGGATGTCGGTTTCCACATGGATGAGCGAAGTCCCTGCATCGACGCCGGCGACCCGAGTTCTTCGGCCGCCGGAGAGCCTTCGCCGAACGGCGGACGAATCAACCTGGGAGCCTACGGCGGAACGGTCGAGGCCACGCAAAGCACCGGACATGCGACCTATCACGTCAACTTGAAAACCGGCCGCGACTCGTACGACGGCAGAAGCCAGACGCGGGCTTATGCGAGCATCCAGGCTGCCATCGACGCGGCCGATGACGGCGACACGATCCTCGTCTGGCCGGGAGTATACCAGGAAGAGATCACGTTCGAGGGCAAGGCGATCACCGTGCAGAGCGCGGCCGACGCCGCGGTGCTGACAGCGCCCAACGGGTACGCCTGCTCCTTCTATACAGGCGAAAACGCCGGCAGCGTCCTGGCGAACTTCGTCATCACAGGCTGCAGCAAAAGCGGCATCTTCTGCAGCGGAGCCTCGCCCACACTGAAGAATCTGACCATCGTGAAGAATCAGGCGGGCATCCTGGCATACAGCGGCGCCGAGCCCACGATCGTCAACTGCATCATCTGGTCGAACACCAATCCGGTGAACAGCAAGAATGTGTCGCTGTCCGCCTGGACGGCCGGCTACGAGTGGAACGTCAGCTTCAGCTGCATCGATGCGATCGCCACGGACAACATCGATTGGAACGCCGGCAACCTCAACACGGACCCGCGGTTCGCAGACTTCAAGAACGGGGATTATCATCTGCAGTCGCGCTACGGTCGATACGTTTCGTCGTCCGGCACGTGGACGTTCAGCGACACTGCGGTGAGCCCCTGTGTCGACGGCGGCAACCCGTTCGACGATCCGCGCAACGAGCCGGCGGACAATGGCAGCCTGATCAATATGGGCGCGTACGGCGGCACCCGCTACGCCAGCAGGAGCGGCGTGCCGTCGTGCCAGTGACGAGAGGTTTGGAGAATCAGACTTGGCTTCGGAAGAGCCGAGGG
>CALMMH010000348.1 GCA_937868145.1 uncultured Phycisphaerales bacterium | reverse complement strand
GAAGGGAATCTGCAGCCCACGCTTGGAGAGCTCTTCGCCAATCGCCTGCCGCACTGGCCGAGCGGCCAGGCTTTCATCGGGCCGTACGCCATCGACGCCGACGGCAACGTCCGCACGATCGAAGACCTCAAGCAATTCCGTCTGGCTGCGACGTGCGAGCATCTGACCGATCCGGCGAACAAGGTGTACTTCCTCGGCATGGAAGGCCGGTTCTGGGAAGTGGACGTGCACACCTTGAAGGCGACGCTGCTTTTTGACCTGGTCAAGGAACTTGAGATCGTCAACGCCAAGGAGCATTTCAAGAGCGCCTTCACCGCCCAGGGCCGCGTGGTCGTCGCCAACAACACGTATGACGAGCAGGAATTCCTCGGCAAACGCGACGCCGGACGCCTGGCGGAGTGGGATGGCCAGAAGTGGACGATCATCGAGCGCAATCCATTCGTCGAGGTCCACGCCGCCGGCGCCGACCCCTCCTACGGCGGCAACACGCTTTACGCGGTCGGCTGGGACCGGTCGAGCGTCATCCTTCGCGCCCTGGTCAACGGCCGGTGGCAGCGATATCGTCTTCCGATGTCCGGCCACACCTGGAACCACGCGTGGAACACGGAGTGGATGCGGATTCGCCACGCGGTGACCGAGCGGCTGCTGATGGACGCGCACGGCATGTTCTACGAGCTGCCCGCGTTCAGCTACGGCGGCCACATCTGGGGCATCCGGCCGATCTGCACGCACCTGCGGGTGGTGCCCGACTACTGCCATTGGCGGGGCCTGTTCGTGATGGCCTCCGACCAGATCGACCACGACCAGGGCCAGCCGCAATCCGGGCTGTGGTTCGGCAATCTCGACGACCTCTGGCAAATGGGTAAGCCCACCGGCTGGGGCGGGCCATGGCGGAACACGGCGGTCAAGGCGGGCGAAACATCCGACCCGTTCCTTATGACCGGCTTCGACAAAAAGGTCGTGCACATCACGCACGATGCCGAAGCGTCGGTCCGCTTCGACGTCGAAGTGGATTTTCTCGGCGACGGCAGTTGGGTGCGGTATAATTCCTTCGACGTGGATCGCGGGCAGTACCTGCATCATGAATTTCCTGATGCCTTCTCCGCACATTGGGTTCGCGTACGGGTAGATAGAGACTGCAACGCCACGGCGCAGTTTGTGTATAACTGAGGTGAGAGTACCCGCCAAGGCATGACAAGCCTCGGCAATCAAGGAGCGATGACATGGCGGATCGGATGGTTCGACGAATGGGGCTTGCGGGGGTCGTCTTCGCGATCCTGCTGGCCCCGGCGACGTTTGCGCAGGATCTGGGCGAGTTCGAGAAGAACCTGACGCAGTTCACGCTGGACAACGGACTGACGTTCCTCGTTCTCCAGCGGCACAACGCCCCCGTGGTCACGTGCTACACGCACGTGGACGTCGGCGCGGTCGACGAGGTCACGGGCATTACCGGCCTGGCTCATATCTTCGAACACATGGCGTTCAAAGGCACGACCTCGATCGGCACGAAGGACTACAAAGACGAAGCGAAGGTCCTGACGCGAATCGACGAGACGTTCGAGGCCCTTCGCAAGGAGATCGAAAAGGGCGACAAAGCCGACCCCAACCGCGTGGCGGAGCTTCGACAGAGCTTCCAAAGTCTGCAAAAGGAGGCCCAGAAGTTCCTCGTTCACGACGAATTCGAGCAGACTCTCAAGCGGCAGGGCGGCACGAACCTCAACGCCGGGACCAGCTCCGATTACACCGTCTACTTCGTGAACCTCCCGGAGAACAAACTGGAATTGTGGATGCTCATGGAGTCCGAACGATTCCGCGATCCGGTCCTGCGCGAGTTCTACATGGAAAAGGGCGTGGTCATGGAGGAACGTCGACTGCGGACGGAGACGCAGCCCGTCGGTCGCCTGATCGAGGACTTTCTCGCGACGGCCTACAAGGCGCACCCGTATGGTGAGCCGGTCATCGGCCACATGAGCGACCTGCAGGCCATCTCGCGGCTCCAGGCGGAAGCGTTCTTCCGGGAGTACTACGTCCCCAGCAACATGGTCGTTGCCATCGTGGGCGACGTGAATCCGGATCGCGTCAAGGGATTGGCGAAGAAGTACTTCGGCCGGCTGCCCCGGCGCCCCGACCCCGGCCCGGTCGTGACCGTCGAGCCGCCGCAGGATGGTCAGCGCGACGTGACCGTCGAGGATCCTTCGCAGCCGTTCGTTGTGGTTGGCTATCACAAGCCGGGGATCAATCACCCCGACAACGCCGTCTTCGACGCGATCACAGACATCATGGGGATGGGTCGCACCTCCCGTCTGTATGAGAACCTCGTCAAGGACAAGCGGATTGCCGTGGAGGCGTCCGGGTTCCAGGGCCTGCCGGGCGTGAAGTATCCTGGCCTGTTCCTCTTCTACGCGGTGCCGGCCAGCGGCCACACGAAGGAGGAAAACCTGGAGGCCATCTACGCCCAGATCGAGCGACTGCGGAACGAGCCGGTCACGCAGGAGGAGTTGAACAAGGCCAAGACCCGCGCCCGGGCCGGCCTCATCCGACAACTCGATTCGAACGAGGGATTGGCGCAGCAGTTGACGTTTTACGAGGCGTTGACGGGCGACTGGCGGAACCTCTTCAAGCAGCTTGACCAGATCAACGCCGTCACCGCGGAGGACATCCAGCGCGTGGCCAAGACGTATTTCACGACAAAGAACCGCACGGTCGGCGTGATCCAGACGACCGGCGCTGAGAGCGAATCCTGAAAGGGAGTGGAGCAATGAGAACGAGACAATCGTCCGTCATGATATGCGTCGCGCTACTGGTGGTGGGGCTCTGTTCGGTCGAGGCGTCGGCAAAGCATGCGCCCGACTACAACAAACTGAAGTATCCGACGCTGCGCGAGGTGAAGGTTCCCGAGGTGACCCGAGTGACGCTGCCCAACGGCATGAAGTTGCTGTTGCTGGAGGATCACGAATTGCCGCTGATCCACCTGTCCGCGCGCATCCGCACCGGGTCGATCTACGAGCCCGGCGAGAAGGTGGGTCTGGCCGACATCACCGGCGAGGTCATGCGAACCGGCGGCACCCCCACCATGACCGGCGACGAGATCGACGAAGCACTGGAGGCGATGGCCGCTTCCGTCGAGACCGGCATCGGCCTCGACGTCGGCTGGGCTTCGCTCTCGGTCTTGAAGGAAGACATCGACAAGACACTGGGCATTCTGGCGGACGTCTTGATGCATCCGGCCTTCCCGCCGGACAAGATCGAGCTGGCCAAGATTCAGCACCGTAGCGCCATCTCCCGCCGCAACGACGAGCCCGGCGAGATCGCCTCGCGCGAGTTTGCCAGGATCATCTACGGAACCGACAGCGTTTACGCCCGGCACACGGAATACGCCACGATCGACGCCATCACGCGCGACGATCTTGTGGCCTTTCACCAGCGGTTCTTCGGCCCCAACACGATGATGGCGGCCCTCTGGGGCGACTTCGAGATCGAGGAGATGGTCAAGAAGATCGAGCAGGCCTTTATCGGCTGGGAAAAGATCGATACGGCTGTTCCGCCTGTGCCCCAGGTGGACTACGAATACGTCCGAACTGTGAACGTGGTCCCGCGGTCCGACCTGAACCAGTCGAATATCTTTCTGGGCCACATCGGCGGGCTGCGGAGCGATCCGGATTACTTTGCCCTGGTCGTGATGAACCAGATCCTCGGCGGCGGCTTCACCGGTCGGCTCTTCAAGAATGTCCGCTCACGTCAGGGCCTGGCCTATTCGGTGTTCGGCTCCTACGAGTCGGACTACGTTCACCCGGGCGAGTTCCGTCTCGGATGCCAGACAAAGTCGGAGAGTACGGTCCAGGCCATCCAGGCGATCACCTCCGAAGTTGAGAAGATGCGTCAGGCCGAGGTTTCCGATGAGGAGTTGAAGATCGCCAAGGAGAGTTTCCTGAATTCGTTCGTTTTCAATTTTGACACCGAGGGCGAGATCGTCACGCGTCTGCTGACGTACGAGTACTACGACTATCCGGCGGACTTTCTCCTCCAGATTCGCGATCAGGTGGAGAAGGTGACGAAAGCCGACGTCCTGCGAGTGGCCCAGAAGCATCTGCACCCCGACAAGGTGCAGATCCTCGTGGTCGGCAATCCCGAGGGTTTCGACAAACCGCTGTCCACGCTGGGCGATGTGAAAACGGTGGACATCACGATCCCCTCACCCTCGCAGGACTCCGGTCCCGACGGTCGGAACTGACACATACTGCGACGTCTTCGCGACAGTCCGTGTCCTCCGGGTGGTTCTACCTGGGCAACTCATCCTCATCGAGTCCGACGGCGAGGATGATCCCTTCGAATCGTTCCACCTGGAAGTCGGGTTTGGCGCGGTTGTAGTTCACCAGCTTCACCACCGGACGTGTGGTCTGGTATGTCTTCTGTGGTTCGTTCGCCACGTGTGTGAATCCCTGCGGAACAAGTGCGGCGTAGTAGAGGAGCGAATAGACCCATTCCTTCGTTCTATCGAAACCGCGCAACTCGATCAGGACGCCCTTGCAGATGTGGTCGTTGTTGTTCTGAAGGATGAATCGATCGCCGATCAGGATGTCAAAAGCGTATACACCCGTTGGATTGGCGATTTGAAGGTTCGAGAGTTCCTGTCGTGCCGCTTCGACCTTGAGGCGATCGGCTGCGTCGAGTTCGAGCGGCGTGGCCAGCGCGACCTCGATGTCCGACCGCGTCCTGCGGTCCCACTTGCAGTTACGATCCCAGGGCACCACGAACAGATGTCTGCACGTCTGCCCGGCCAGCAGAGGAAGGATGGGGCCGTCCACATCGTTGTTGTGGATTTCCTCCCCGCCCATGGTCCACTTCACCCGCAGGGTCCCGATTCGGATGGTTTGCTGGCCCGTGTTCTTCAGGGTCATCAGAAACCGCATGCCGCCGGGATGATTGATCATGCCTGCTGCATTGATCTCCGGCGGGCTGAACATCCGTTCCACCTTGACGACGGTGATCTCCTTGACCGCGTCCGTCAGTTTGCCGTCGCCCTGGTCCAGCACGACGGCTCCTGCTTTCTCCAGCTTTGCCAGAGCGTTCTTGGCCACCATGCGGACGACTTCGTCCGGATCCTGCAACGCGGCCTTCAAGGCATCCATCGCGGGGCGCGCCTCGGCGCCCAGATCTCCCAACTGTTTGGCGGCGCCCAGTCGCACCAACGCATCGGGGTCCTTCAATTGCTCCATCAACTGACGCACCTTGGGGCTGCCTGAAATATTGATCTTATCGATGGCATTGCGCGCGACCCGCCTTACGTCCTCATCCTCGTCCGCAAGGGCCTGTTCGAGAGCCGTCAGCGCAGGAGCGGCGGCGTCGCCGAGGTCGCCCAGCGCTTTGGCCGCGCGTAAACGCGTCAGGGGATCCGGGGCTTTCAAGTCGGCGATCAACTGCGTCAACTGGGGATTGCCCTGGAGCTGGATCCGTTCGATCGCCCGTTTCGCAACCAGCCGGACATCCTCGTCTTCATCTTCGAGGGCCTTCTTCAACGCCTCGATGGCCGGTTCGGCCTTGGCCCCCATTTCGCCCAGGGATCGGGCGGCGCGCAGCCGCACCATGGCGTCCTTGTCCTGCAAGGCCTGGATCAGCTTCTGCACCTCGTCGGCGGGAGCGTCGTTGGCCGGCAGAATCGTGGGAATCACCAGTAGAGTCGCCAGTGCCAGAACGCAACAATGCCGAATCGTCTGAGGTGCCATTTCTGCGTCTCCCTATCCGTGTTGGTTTCGACCGTTTCTTGCCGCTGTGAAGATGATGCTTATTGATGCCTCGTATATGGTAGGATGTGCCATGGATGGTGTCAACGGGCAAAATGGACCGGTTGACAAGGCGTGCTCCGCGATCTATAACCGGCGTCATGTTGTTGCGGGAGCATCTTTCGACTTTCATCCAACGGGAGGCGTGCATGACGCACACACGAAGGGACTTCCTAAGACTGGCGGGTGGCGGAGCGGCCTTCTCGTTGCTTGCCGGTTGTCAAAGTGAGCGACGGCGGGAGGCGGCAGCCAGTCGCTCCCGGCCGAATGTGATCTTCATTCTGGCCGACGATCTGGGGTACGGCGACCTGGGCTGCTATGGACAGCAGACCATCCGGACGCCGAATCTGGACCGTATGGCGGCCGAGGGGATGGTTTTTACGAATCATTATGCCGGCAGCACGGTTTGCGCCCCGTCGCGGTGCTGCCTCATGACGGGATTGCACACGGGACACGCCTGGGTCCGCGGCAACGCGAGACTCCCGTTGCGGCCGGAGGATGTCACCGTCGCCGAGTTGATGAAGCAGGCCGGCTATGCGACGGGGATCATCGGCAAGTGGGGCTTGGGAGAGCCCGACACGACGGGGGTTCCCAATCGTCAGGGGTTCGACTACTGGTTCGGATATCTCAACCAGCAGCACGCCCACAACTACTATCCGGACTATCTGTGGCGAAATGAAGAAAGGGTTGTGCTGGCCAACAAGGTTGAAGCGGTCGGCGCCGCCGGCGGCGTGGCCACCAAACGTGTGCAGTACTCGCACGATCTGTTCGCCTCCGAGGCTTTGGCGTTCATCGACCGCAATCAGAACCGCCCTTTCTTCTTGTACCTGGCTTTCACGATCCCTCATGCGAACAACGAATCGAAACCCGACGGCATGGAAGTGCCGTCCTACGGACCGTATGCGGATTGCGACTGGCCGAATCCCCAGAAGGGACATGCCGCCATGATTACGCGAATGGATCGCGACATCGGACGGTTGTTCGACCGGCTCAAGACCCTCGGCCTCGACGAGAAGACGTTCGTGCTGTTCTCGAGCGACAACGGTCCGCACAAGGAAGGCGGAGCCGACCCCGCGTTCTTCGACAGCAGCGGCGGCCTCCGTGGGTACAAGCGCGACCTATATGAAGGAGGGATTCGAGCGCCACTGATCGCCCGCTGGCCCGGCCGGATCGCCGCGGGCTCGGGTTCGGACCACGTCTGCGCGTTCTGGGATTTTCTGCCGACCAGTTGCGAGTTGGCCGGCGTCCCGGCTCCGCAGGGGATCGACGGTCTTTCGTTTCTGCCGACGCTTCTGGGACAGTCCGACAGACAGCAGATGCATCCCTATCTCTATTGGGAATTTCACGAGCAGGGGAAGAAGCAGGCCGTCCGCATGGGCGACTGGAAGGGCGTTCGACTGAACGTCGCGAAGGACCCGAACGTTCCCATCGAATTGTACAACCTCGCCGACGATGTCGGCGAGGAGCACGACGTCGCAGCCCAGCATCCGGAAATCGTCCGCCAGATCGCGGCCATCATGGCCTCGGCCCGGACCCCGTCGGAGCACTGGCCATGGCCGGGGCAACCCTCGTGAAGTAGGCTTGCGAAGTGCCGGGGGCCTGCGCTCCGTCGTGGCTCTTTGCGATGTGAATAGCGCCCCCGTGGAGCGGTACTCCAGCGTGCGTGACGGTCGAGGACGGCCTGAAGCACCGTAACGGTTCTTACCGGAGGTCTTTCCGCAGCGTTCCGATCTGCTCGGTCGCGAGGGGTTCTCAGGACGCCGAGGCGATGGATTCGAGACGCTCCCAGCGTTCGTAGGCCTGGGCGTGTTGGGCTTCGAGCTCGGCCAGTCGCTTCGTGACGAGTTTGACGTTGTCTTGGTTGCGGTAGAACGCCGGATCGGCCAGTTGCTTGTGCAGGACGCCCAGCTCGCCTTCCAGCGACTCGATCATCGCCGGCAGCGACTCCAGCTCTTTGGACTCCTTGAAGGAGAGCTTCCGGGTCTGGCCGGCCTTACGGGCCTCTTTGTAGAGCTTCTTCTTGTCGACCTTGGGCTGCTCGGGCTCGGACGCTTCCTCGCTCTGCCGGCGGCGCCAGTCCTCGTAGCCTCCCACGAATTCCTCAATCGCGCCGTCGCCCGTGAAGACCAGCGTGCTGGTGACGACGTTGTCGAGAAACGCCCGGTCGTGGCAGATCAGCAGAACGGTCCCCTTGAAGTTGACCAGCAGCTCTTCGAGCAGTTCCAGCGTCTCGCTGTCCAGATCGTTGGTCGGCTCGTCGAGGACCAGCAGGTTGGCCGGCTGCGTGAAGAGCCGGGCCAGCAGCAGCCGGTTGCGCTCTCCGCCGGAGAGATAGCGGACGCGCGTCTTGGCCCGCTCCGGCGTGAACAGGAAGTCCTGGAGATAGCCGATGATGTGCCTGCTCTTGCCGTCGAGGGTCACGGTGTCCCCGTTGGGCTGCACGTTCTCCCACACGCTCTTGTCCTCGTCGAGCTGCCGCCGCAACTGGTCGAAGTACGTGATCGACAGTTGCGTTCCCTGGCGGACCGTGCCCGTCTGCGGCGAC
>CALMMH010000347.1 GCA_937868145.1 uncultured Phycisphaerales bacterium | reverse complement strand
CGAAATTCGTTGAAGTCGCTGTCGGGTAGTCGGATCATTCCCTCCTCAGGGGTCTTCATCGTGGGCGGACCAACGATCAGCCCGAAATTCTCACCGTGGGGTGCCACCCAACGGAATTCCACCGTTATACCGTGTTCGGACGCGACATCGCCGAACAGGATCACCCAGGGGTGGAACTCAGTCAGACATCCTGGCAATTCCGAGGGGAAGTCGGGCCGGTACACCAAGCCGGCATGCTTCTGTCCCTCTGTCGTCAACCATCGCTGGACGCCTCCAATATCCACATTCTTCAATATCCGCTGCTCGAACCCTCGCAGATAGGCCGCTGCCGCAGGTTCGGAGACCCCAATGGGGATGAAAACCGCTACCAGACAAATGGCAGGGAATGGGAGTCGCAGGAGTCTCTGGAAGAGAGTGAGACGTCTAGCCAGAAGCCATCTCATCGCGACAACCAGTGTGACAAGAACGATCAGTGGCCGGATTCCCCAAACCAGTAGGAGACTGCACCCAACGCCGAGGCCACGCAGGCCGCCCACGTACTCCCCCCAGTCGATGAAATGCGAGCCGCCGGCCGCCAGTGCAACGACAAACACCGTCAGGATGATGTCCGGAACACAGGCTCGCCGGCACGTCCGGACGGGTCCATCCGACCCTTTCCCCTGCTCAGATTCTCCCGCATGCATTCGTCCTCTCCCTTCATCGCTGGACGGCAATCTACAGAGTCTGATCCGTGAACTCCTGGACGATCTTGAGCGTCTCGCCGGTGTCTTCCATCTCGAAGATGCGGGGGCGGGCTTCGCGGCCGTTCGGCGAGTGCAGGACCATCATCAGCTCGCCATCGAAGGTCGTGAAGAGCATGCCGTGGCCGCCATCGTTGGAGTACAGGGGTTCGGCCTGCTGGGTCCAGGGGCCCGCCAACTTGCCTGAGGGCGAAATCGCGATGCCTTCGTTGTAGACGCCATTACGGAAGCTGGCCCAGATCATGTAGAGCTTGCCGGTCTTGCCCAGGTAGAGCCAGGGGGCGTCGGTAACGTTGTTGCCCCGGGCTCTGTCCATCGTGCTCCACGGGGCTTCGGCCGCATAAAACAGCGTCTTGGGCTCACCGACCGTCTCCGACAGGTCGTCCTTGAGGCGAATGTAGTCCACCGAGCCATTGACGATCTGGACCCACTCGTGGCAGAAGACCATGTAGGGGACGCCATCTTCGACCCAGAGCGTGCCGTCGAGCGTCATCATGTCCGGCGGCAGCGTCGAGCGATTCTGGAACGGCTTGAACGGACCCATGGGCGAATCGCCGACGAGCACCTGCGAACCGCGGGTGACGCGGGGCAGCCAGTTGCGCCACTGCTCCGACAGCGGATTGCGAGTGTCGAACGTCAGGAACAGATAATACTTGCCCTGGTACTTGTGCATCTCGGGAGCCCAGATGCCGACGACGCGAATGTCGCCCCAGATGTCCTCGGGCGTTCGGAAGATCGTCTTGGGTCCCTGCCAACTCTTGAGGTCGCTGCTGGTGTACGCGCGGACGCGATTCCCACCCGATCCGACCATGTAATAGGTCCGGGTCGCCGCGTCGGCCATGATGCACGGGTCCCGCATGCGAACGCCCGCCAGAGGCACGATCTCATTGGAGTCCTGAGGCGCGCGGGGTTGCGTCCATGCCGGCGCCGCCGCAATCAGAACAACGAACGGAATCAGACTCGCCCTTCCCACGTTCATTATCGCTCCTTTTCGATGGCTCCCATGCATTCACCCGAGAGGCGTCCAGGCTACCGCGTTCGATAATCCCACCGCGGCCGTCCGAACCCGCACGCTCCGATCTCGTACTTATCATAGTTGTCCGCACTCCCCTCTGGCAAGGAAACTCGGAACTCGATCGATAGGCCGCTCAGCACGAAACGGGCTTTTTTGTGTAACCGGTCGAAACCCGTCGCCACTTATTTTTGGTGAAACCCATACGGGGTAGAGCTGCGAACACACCACAGGAGACGCCAATGCAGATTCGAAATGTGATCGTTCTATCGACGTTGATGGCTGTTTTGTTGAGCGTAGATGTCAACGCGGGCCTGGGCCCGGGCGGCCCCGGACCTCGCGGAGGCCCCGGCGGCCCCCGCCCGGTTTTCGGTCCCGCCAGACCCGGGCCGATGCGTCCTCCCGTCGGCTCTCGCCGGATCGTGATCGGCGGCGTCCCCTACTGGGTCCACGGCGGCGTATACTATCGGCACGACCATGACGACACCTACGTCATCGTCACGGTGTCGGCGGTTGCGACTCTGCCCGGCCCGTACACCGTGGTGGTCGTCGGAGGCGTCGCATACTACGTGGTCGATGGCGTGTACTACCAGGCGGCGCCCGGCGGCTACGTCATCGTGGATCGGCCCGTCCAGACCGTGGTCGTGCATTCCGAGACGCCCGCGCCGGTTGTCCCCGCGTCCCCGACTCGCGTGCTGTACGTCCCCAAGACCACGGGCGACGGCTTCGTCCCGGTCACTCTCCAGAAGATCGAAGGCGGCTATTTGGGCCCCCAAGGCGAGTTTTATCCGACCATGCCGGAGGTGGTCTTGCTCACGGAAATGTACGGCGTGCCGGAAGAACTCAGACAGACGCGAACCGACGTGTTCTTCATCCACATCCCCAACAAGAACGGCAGCGGCTTCACCCGCGTGACATTGACCCGGCGCGACAACGGCTTCGTCGGGCCCAAAGGGGAGTTTTATCCCCTCATGCCCACCGTCGCACACCTCGTGGAACTGTACGGCGCCGCAGCGACGCCGGCACAAGCCGAGGGCACGGTCCTCAAGGTCCAGGTCGCCAGGAAGAACGGCGTCGGCTTCGTCGAAATCGAGCTCAAGAGACATCAGCAGGGCTATCTGGGCCCGCAAGGCGAATTCTATCCGGAGATGCCTGCGGGCGATCAACTGACGGAACTGTACGGGGGCGAATGATCTCTCCCGTCCGTGGGGGAATGGCGAGAAGGACCAAGAAACTGCTGGAAACCCCGAGCGGTGCGCCACAAATCACGCGTGGACATGCCCACCGACTCGCTTTCGTCTGTGGTCGATGCGGCTTACGCCCGGAATTGTCCTTGCCATCCCGGTCGCTAGGAGCCATAATCCTGCCCACAGAGATGACTGAGGCAATCGGACTTCTGCAAGAATGCCAATTGGCAGAAGTCCACCCAAGCAACGAGGAGTGCAGCAATGTCACAGTTTGACACCTTGGAATTTGCAGAGGTTGATGTTCCGCGAATCCTGGCGGCGCAAATGCCCGGAGTAAGCGGTCCCAACCCGGCCGCCATCGCCGGCGGGATACGCAGCGCCTTTGATGAGCTGATGGGGTTCGTGCGGCAACTCAAGTTGTCCCCTTCGGGACCGCCGCGAGTCATCTATATGGCCCACGGACCGCAAGGAGTGAGATTCACCGTCGTAATGCCGATCGCGGCTCCGCCCACGGCAACGCGCATGATCGGCCCGGGCTTCGTCAAGGCCATCCCGGCCGCGAGAGCCATGCGGTTCACGCATCACGGGCCGTACACGGAACTGGCGAAGACCTACGCCCTGATCACGGAGTTCCTCAAAGCCAAAGGCCTGATGAAGACCGAGGCCGACTGGGCCCATTACATGCCCATGTGGGAGGAATACCTCAATGACCCGCAGACCACGCCGCCGGAAAAGCTGTTGACGTACATCTATCTGCCCGCGCGGTAGGCCGCAACAAAAGCGAAGGCCGGAGATTGCGGCGTTGGAGTTCTGTCGTCTCCAACGAATTTCCGCAATCTCCGGCCTGTCGATACTCACGGATTACCGGTTGCCCGCGATCACCTCACGAACAGCATCTCGGCGTAGCTCGGCAGCGGCCAGAGCTTGGCCTCGACGATCGTTTCCAGCTCGTCGACGGTCTGGCGGAGAGCCGCCATCGCCGGCAGGACATCCTCGCGGAAGCTCTGGGCATGCTTTTCGGTGCCGTGCACGCCGGTCGCCTTGGCCGTGGCCTTCTCCAAAGCCTCCATACGGCTTTCCATCGTCGCGATCAGGTCGCAGACCTTCTTGAGCAGCTTCTTCTGCGGCTCGGCGGCGACTCCCACGCCGGAAACCGCGGCGACCGTCTGGCCCAGCTTGCCGGAGAACTCGCAGCAGGCCGGCAGGATCTGACGCTTGGCGATGTTCAGCATCGTCAGGGCCTCGATGTTGATCTGCTTGCTGTACCCCTCGAACAGGATCTCGGCGCGAGCGTGCACTTCTTCCTTCGAAAGGACGCCGTGCTTGCTAAACAGCGTGACATGCTCGGGAGTCGGGAAGGCATGGATCGACTCATACGTCGAGCGGAGGTTCGGCAGACCTCGTTTTGCAGCCTCGGCCACCCACTCCTCCGTATAGTTGTCGCCGTTGTACACGATCCGGGCGTGCTTGACCGCGATGTCCTGCAGGATCTTCTGGGCCGCGGCCTTGACGTCGTCGGCTTTCTCCAGGACATCGGCGACGTCGCAGAGCGTGTCGGCCACGATCGTGTTCAGGACGAAGCACGGACCCGAAATTGACTGCGACGAACCCACCATGCGGAACTCGAACTTGTTGCCGGTGAACGCGAACGGCGAGGTGCGGTTGCGGTCCGTCGAGTCCTTCGCCAGCGGAGGCAACGTCGAGGAACCGAGCTTGAGCTGGCCGCCCTTCTTGCTGTTCTTGGCCGGCCCTTTGGCCAACTGCTCGAAGATATCGGTCAGTTGCTCGCCCAGGAAGACCGACACAATCGCCGGCGGGGCCTCGTTGGCGCCGAGCCGGTGCTCGTTGCCGGCGTTGGCGACGCTGGCCCGCAGCAGCTTGGCGTACTTATCCACCGCCTGAATGACCGCACAAAGCACGACCAGAAAGACCATATTGTCGTGCGGCGTCTCGCCCGGGTCCAGCAGGTTCAGACCCGTGTCCGTGCACATGCTCCAGTTGTTGTGCTTGCCCGAGCCGTTGACGCCGGCGAAAGGCTTCTCGTGCAGCAGGCAGACGAACCCATGCCGGCGGGCTACCTTCTGCAGGGTGTCCATCGTCAGTTGGTTGTGGTCGGCCGCCACGTTGATCGTCGAGAACACCGGCGCCAGCTCGTACTGGCCGGGAGCGACCTCGTTGTGCTGTGTTTTGGCGGTGACCCCAAGCTTCCAGAGTTCGTTGTTCAACTCGTTCATAAAGGTCGCCACTCGCTCGTGCAGCGAGCCGAAATAGTGGTCTTCGAGCTCCTGGCCGCGAGGCGGCTTGGCGCCGAACAGCGTCCGGCCGGTCAGAAGCAGGTCCAAACGCTTGGCATAAAACGCCTGGTCGATCAGGAAATATTCCTGCTCCGGCCCCATTGTCGCGGTCACTCGCGTGGCCGTCATGTTGCCCAGGACCCGGAGGACCCGCATCGCCTGCTTGCTCAGAGCGTCCATCGAACGCAGCAGAGGCGTCTTCTTATCCAGCGCTTCGCCCGTGTAGGAGCAGAACGCGCACGGAATGTAGAGCGTGATGTTCTTGCCGTCCTCTTTCACGAAGACCGGCGAAGTGCAATCCCAGGCGGTGTAGCCGCGGGCTTCGAACGTGGCGCGGAGGCCGCCGGAGGGGAAAGACGAGGCATCGGGCTCGCCGCGGATCAGCTCCTTGCCGCTAAACTCCATGATCGTGCGGCCGTCGGCCCTCGGCGAAATGAAGGCGTCGTGCTTCTCGGCGGTCAGCCCGGTCATCGGCTGGAACCAGTGGCAAAAATGCGTCGCGCCCTTGGCGATCGCCCAATCCTTCATCGCGTTGGCGATCACGTCGGCGGTCACCGGGTCCAGCGGCTGCTCGCCGTCCAGGGTCTTCTTGAGCGATTTGAACACGTTCTTGGGCAGACACTCGCGCATCGTCACTTCGTTGAACACATTGCGGCCGAACTCGCCGGTTATACATGCAGACATGTGAGACTCCTCGATTACCAATTACCATCATCTACGTTTCGTTCGGTTGGTGGAACGGGGCAGCTGGTCGTCAACTTCGGATCGGCCACCAGGGCCTCCAAAATAGGGGCAAGGCTTGCGCTGGTCAACCGTCCCCAGCAGAATCAGCCGGCAGCCACAAGCCCTACCCACAACCCAATGCCGGCTGCACCCGATGGTGCAGCTAACACGATTAGCCGCCGTGTTCCAATCCGAATTCATCCCCACACTGGGCCGATCCCCGGGCCATCGCCACTTTGAAATTGCGATTCAAGCGTCTGCCGGGGTACATCCCACTCCTCCCCACTGATTCAAACAGTTCTCTGGGTGTCATCGTGTTTCCTTTCATGCACTGGGTTTCCAATTCGAGACTATCCAATCGCGTCGCCGCCCCGCTCACCTGTGCGGATGCGGATGCATTCATCGAGATTCATCACGAAAATCTTGCCGTCGCCGATCTGGCCGGACTGGGCGCCGCCGGTGATGGCCCGGATCGTCTTCTCCACGAACGGCTCGTTGACGGCGACTTCGACCTTGACCTTCTTGAGCAGGCTGCCCTGCTCCTTGTGGCTGCGGTACACCTGGGCGATGCCCTTCTGCCGGCCCCGCCCGAGCACATTCGACACGGTCACCAGGTGGACCTCTTCCTCGGTGAGCCGCTTGAGTACTTCGTCCAGCCGGTCCGGCTGAATGATGCCTACGATATATTTCATGACTCCTGCCCTTTCCTGCCTTAGTCGAGAATCGTGTACGCGGCCTCACGATGCATCGTCAGGTCGAGCCCGACACGTTCCTCGTGTTCGCCGACCCGCAGTTTCATGAAGACATCCACCATCTTGAGCAGCACGATGCCGACCACGAACGAGTACACGATCGTGATGGCCACCGCCTTGACCTGGATCCAGAGCAGAGCCGGATTGCCATAGAGCAGGCCGTCGGCCCCGGCCGGGTTGACCGCCTTGGTCGCGAAAATCCCCGTGGCGATCGCGCCCCAGATGCCGCCGACGCCGTGAACTCCGAAGGCGTCCAGGGTATCGTCATAGCCAAGAGCCGCTTTGATATAAGTCACGCTGAACCACGGAATCACGCCGGCCCCGATGCCGATGCAAATCGCTCCCATCGGAGTCACGAAACCCGCGGCAGGCGTAATCGCGACCAAACCGCCCACCATGCCGGTGATCATGCCCAGGGTCGTGGGCTTCTTGTGCTTGTACCAATCCAGCAAAGCCCACGTCACGCCGGCCGCCGCCGCGGCGATATGCGTGCACATGAACGCGCTGCCCGCCAGACCGCCGGAGCCCAAGGCGCTGCCGGCGTTAAACCCAAACCAACCAAACCACAGCAACCCGGCCCCCAGCACCGCAAACGGCAGATTGTGCGGCGGAGAAATCCCGTCCGGATAGCCCTGCCGCCGACCGAGCACCAGGGCCGCGGCCAACGCGGTCATGCCCGCGTTGATGTGCACCACGGTCCCGCCGGCGAAATCCAGAGCGCCCCACTGCCGCATGAACCCGCCCACGCCCCACACCCAGTGACAGACCGGATCATAAACGAACGTTGTCCACAGCAACGTGAACACGCACAAGGCGGAGAACTTCATCCGTTCGGCGAACGCCCCGATGATCAAGGCCGGCGTGATCACCGCGAACATCATCTGGAACATCATGAACACCTGATGCGGCACGGTCGCCGCATAGTCGGTGTTCGGGCCCATGCCCACGCCCCGCAGGAACGCCCAGTCCAACCCGCCGATCAGCGAACCCTTGTCGGGTCCGAACGACAGGCTGTATCCGAACACCACCCACTGCAGGCTGATCAGGCACAAAATCATCAGGCACTGCATGAGCACCGACAGCATGTTCTTGCGGCGAACCAGTCCGCCGTAGAAGAACGCCAGCGCCGGCGTCATCAACATGACCAAGGCCGAGCTGATCAGCAGCCAGGCCGTATCGCCGGAATCCACGGTCGCCTGAACGACCGCCGCCTCGCCACCCGGCTCGGCAGCGAGCGCAACGCCGCTGGCCGCAAGGACCGCAAGACCCGCGGCGGCAAACCCAGCGACACTCCTCCTGCCCGATCGCAGGCTGTACCGATTCCCATACGCCATCATTTCTGTGCCTTTCTAAGCCGAGGCCAATCCCATCAGAATAGCCTGTCCGCTCCCCCTTACAGTGGGTGCGGATGCCAACGTATCTGCCGGAGTAAGTTACAAATTGCGTGCCAGCTTTCCGCACACGCTTGAAATAGCCACAACTCCTTTATCTATAAACGCTTACAGAAACACCAACATCAGACTCTCAATGTGGCCCAAGATACATTTTCGTAGATTATCAAGGCGATACTTACATTTTCGTTGATCCTCGGCGTTCTCTTTCAACGTCGAGAGTCGTAGAGAATGTG